>CABVEG010000117.1 GCA_902497185.1 uncultured Eubacteriales bacterium
TGCTTAACTGCTCCGCTAAAGCATAGCCTACATTACCGCACCCTACTACAATTATATTCATTAACACACCTCACCTGTTTAATACTAATTCTGTCTTATTAATACAAGTATACCCTAATTTATAAATAATTTCAACAAAAGGTTATTGTGAATCACAAATTTTGAATGAGTTACAAACAAATACAATTTTGAATTTTCCCCTCAAAGTACTTTTCATCTAAAATGTGGCATCCCTATTTTTATTGAAAAATTTTAATATACTTATTTTTTTATTGCAAATTTTACAATTAAGGAGTATACTTATTTTAAAATTCACATTATAAGGAGTGATAAATATGACAATAAACGAAGAACTGGACAAGCTCTTGAAAATGGCTTTAGCGGACACTAATCTAAAGACAAAGCTCCTTGCTACAGAAAACGCAAAGGAACCAATGGAAGATTTTTGCAATATTGCATCAGAGTATGGATGTAATATATCTATGGGTGACTTGCTTGCATTAAATGAGACTCTTTGGAACAACCTGCTTAAAAGCACTAACGGCGGCGCAACATTTCCTATTGAGGAATGGTCAGATGCTTACGAGCAATTTATTTCATCACTTAGATTTTAAAAACAGAGGTTTTATTTATGTCAAAAAACACAAAACTTTAAAAAATGATTTTTATGGCTATGATTATTGCAATAGGTGTGGTAATATCACCCATACTTAGAGTTGAGGGTATGTGTCCAATGGCTCATTTCATAAATATAATATGTGCCGTAATGCTTGGTCCGATTTATGCCTTTATATGTGCCATTCTTATAGGTATTATAAGAATGTGCATTATGGGAATACCGCCCCTTGCCCTTACCGGCGCAATATTTGGTGCTCTATTATCAGGGCTACTATACAGACTGTCAAAAGGCAGAATAATTTTTGCAGTGATAGGTGAAATAATAGGAACAGGTTTTATAGGTTCTGTAATATCCTACCCTGTTATGAAACTTTTTTGGAACACAAATGGTGCTTACGATCATCTCACATGGTTTTTCTATGTACCTTCCTTCGTTTTAGGAACGCTCATAGGAGGAAGTTTTGCTTTTCTTTTCCTTAAAAAGCTTGTTAAAACTAGGCTTTTGCAAAAATTCCAACAAAGCCTTGGCAGTGAAATTATTACTACTGAAATAACAAAGAAAGACGATGCTATTGGTATTGGCTTTATAGGCATTATTTTATACATAGTATCCCTTGTGATTATTAAATCACTTCTTGGACTTACAGGCTTTTGGCTTTTTATACCTTATATTCTCTGTGTTCTTTTTGTTGTTATGGGTATTATATATTATTTTGTAAAGAAAGAAGATTAATAAATGTTTAGTATAAATGATTTTAAGGTTGTGCAAAACAATATATTTTCTACGTCACCTCTTATACACTGTATAACTAATCCCATCTCAATTAACGATTGTGCAAACTTTGTACTTGCTGTCGGGGCAAAGCCTATAATGGCTGAACACCCTCTTGAAGTTGAAGAAATAACTTCAAGAGCAAATGCACTTGCTGTTAACATAGGCAATATTACAGATGCAAGGCTAAAATCTATAAGGCTTGCAGCAAAAAAGGCTGATAAGCTCAGTATACCATGGATAATTGATATTGTAGGCGTAAACTGCTCTAAGCTCAGATTTAACTATGTAAATGAACTTATTAATGATTTTCACCCTTGTGTTATAAAGGGAAATATGTCAGAAATTAAAGCTATAAGCCGTATTGAAAGTCATGGAAAAGGTATTGATGTAACAAAGGCAGATGCAACAACAAATGAAAATATTGCTGAAAATGTATTAATTGCCAATAATCTTGCCCAAAAATACAAAACAGTAGTAATTGCCAGTGGAAAAATAGATATTATAACTGATGGTAATATTACCTATGCCGTAGAAAACGGCTGTGAATTAATGAGTCTTATAACGGGTACGGGCTGTATTTTAAATGTACTTACAGGAACTATGCTGTCTGTCACTGAACCTCTTAAATCAGGAGTTATAGCTACGGCACTTCTTGGTGTCGCAGGTGAACTTGCTGACAACAGCAAAGGCACGGGCAGCTTTAAAACAAGCCTGCTTGATATGGTCAGCACAATGACAGCTGAAAAAATAAGCGAATATGCTAAAATAAAAATCGTGTAAACCTCAATGGTTTACACGACCTAAAATAAATATCATTTTAAAGAATAGTTTGCAACAGCTCTTTATGTTACACCGGTTGACAAAAAAACTTAAAATTAATGTCTGAAATGACGCATACCTGTAAATACCATAGCAATACCATACTTATTACAAGCATCAATGCTGTCCTGATCTCTTACAGAGCCACCCGGTTGAATAATACAGCTAATACCTGCTTTAGCAGCGGCCTCAACACAATCATCAAATGGGAAGAATGCATCACTTGCCAATGCTGCACCCTTAACAGCATCAGCGCCTAACTGTTTAGTACCGTGGTCAATTGCCTGCTCTGTCGCCCATATTCTGTTTACCTGACCGGGTCCAACACCTACAGACTGCTTATTCTTACCTATAGCAATACCATTAGACTTAGTATATTTGACAATCTTCCATGTGAATAACAAATCCTCCATTTCCTCAGGGGTTGGAGCTCTGTCAGTTACAACCTTTAATTCAC
Source organism: uncultured Eubacteriales bacterium (assembly GCA_902497185.1). Classification (GTDB taxonomy): domain Bacteria; phylum Bacillota; class Clostridia; order Lachnospirales; family CAG-274; genus Gallispira. The sequence goes on from CABVEG010000117.1 coordinate 2,670, forward strand.
CTTCAAAAAGTTTGTTATCAATATCCTGTACAAGAATACCACCGCTTACCTTCTTTACATCAAAAGCTGTTTCAGGCTGTTTGACATCTATATTATCAAGCTTTAATAATCTTATATTCTTCTTCTTAGTAAGAATTTCAAAAGCATCATCATCAAAACCAGGTGCTAAAATAATTTCAAGGAAAATCTTAGACATTTCTTCAGCAGTAGCCTTATCAATTACTCTGTTGGCACAAACAATACCTCCAAAAATAGATACAGGGTCAGTACTGTAAGCCTTAGTATATGCTTCGTAAATATCTTTGCCGCTTGCAACACCACATGGATTTGAATGCTTGCAGGCTACAACTGTAGGCTCATCATATTCCTTTAAAAGCTCTAATGCACCATGAGTATCATTAATATTGTTAAATGATAACTCCTTGCCGTGTAACTGTTCAATGCCTGTAAGCATACCCTTGTTGTGACCAACTTCCTTATAGAAAGCGGCTGCCTGATGAGGATTTTCACCATATCTCATATCCTGTACCTTTTCAAATGTCATTGAAATTGTATCAGGATATTTTGGTAATCCTGCTTTATCTCTTAAATAATTAGCAATCATTGTATCATAATAAGCCGTATGATTAAATACCTTAGCAGCCAAATAAAAATTGGTTTTTACTGAAACTCTGCCATTTTCTTTTAATTCGCTTAAAACCTGTTCATAGTCTGTAGGATCAATAATTACGGATACATCTTGATAATTTTTAGCAGCAGCTCTTAACATTGTCGGACCGCCAATATCAATATTTTCAATAGCATCCTCTAATGTTACATCCGGCTTCATAATAGTCTGCTTAAATGGATAAAGATTTACAATTACCAAATCAATTAAGTCTACATTAAGCTCCTTAACCTGTGCCATATGCTCAGGATTGCTTCTCATTGCCAATAAACCTGCATGAATATTGGGATGAAGTGTTTTTACTCTGCCGTCAAGACATTCAGGAAAACCTGTTACTTCTGAAATGCCTATTACCGGCAATCCTGCTTCCTTTAACTTATTATAAGTACCGCCGGTTGAAACAATTTCAATGCCTAAATCATTAAGCTGACCTGCAAATTCAACAATACCTGTTTTATCAGATACACTAATTAAAGCTCTCATAATTTCCTCCTAAAAAAATTAAAATAAAAAATGCCGCACCATTCCAAGCTCTATGCCCAGACGGTCGGCTCACACTGCTACACTCCCCTGTGGTTATCCACATTTCCGTCAGTCATGTAGCTTATGTAATAAATATAACAATTTTGAATTAATTTGTCAATAGAAAAAGGCAGAATTTTTTAAAGTATTCTGCCTTTACAACTATTCTTCGTTATCTGTTGATTCGTTTATGGGTTCATCGTTTTCTTCCGTATTTTCTACAGATTCACCGTTTTCATCAGATTGCAGGTTTGTATCATTTTGCAGGCTTGTATCATTATTATCTGCTGCATCTGATGATTCCTGACTTACACTTTCTGATTGTTCTTCTTCATTACCGGTTTCATCAGTAACGTCTTCACTGGTTTCCTCTGTTTCATTATCACCCTTATATTCAGGTATTTCGGGTTTATTAGCTATTAAATTCATAAGCTCATTCATATAAGAATCTTCAATAAAGAAATCCTCAACTATTGCGTGATGGTAACAAACAATAGGCATATTTTCATATGAATTTTCATAAATAGTCTTTGCCGCATCTTCAAGAACATATATTGAGCCATCAGAACCTTCAGTTTTGTATACTTCACCACCAAAGAGATTTTTCCAATCTGCATCGCAAATACCGTTTTCACCATTTATGGACATCCAATATTTAACAGTTTTACTTTCATCTTTTTCTTTTACGGTACCGCCAATTGACTTAGATTTAAGTCTGTATATACCCTCAGGCGTTGCGTGGGTTTCGTCATCTCTGCCTGTAATAATAGGTGCGCACAGCTTTTGTTCACCGTCAATAAACATCCAAAGCATCTGATTTGATAAATCAACCTCAATATAGCTGTTTCCTATTTCATTTTGAGTAACATAAAATTCTGCCACTACCTTAGTATTGCCTTCCTTAAACATAGCCTCCTGCATATCAGCCTGCATCTTTTTTCTGTTAAGAGAAGTACCAAAGTCACCTCCTGTTACTTTAACAGTATCACCATAGAAAGTTTTAAATTCTCTGACTTCGGTATTTGCACTATAGCTTTTATCAACTTTATCCATATATTTAGCAAAAGCATCTTCATCAAAAATAAGAGAACCCTCGGAATTAACATCAAACCAGTCTTTTTTTATATCAACAGGTATTTCAAATAAATCATCTGCTGCATTAAGTTCAATCTTATTATTTATGAGCTTATTTGCCAAATTGCATGAATTAATAAGATTATCATTGTATTCTGTAAGCACAGGCTTAATAAAACAGTCGTCCCTGTTAATATCAAGGCTGTTGTCTAGACTGTTTACCGCACTTATTATTTTATTTACAACTGCATTTTTGTTAATTTCATCACCATATACGGCAGGAACTATTTCATATTTTCCTTCGTTAAACTTAATATAAGCATCTACACTTTTAGTAGTTGATGTTATACCTAGTACAAGAGAGCTGTTTATAAACTGATTTAACACAGATGTATCATATTTCAGTCCCTTTCCTGTGCTTATGGGTTCTGAATTGCAAAAAACACCTTTTAACCACGATACTTTTTTCTGATGATCGCATATATCCTGCAAAACTTTATCCATATCACCAAATTCCATATTAATATCACTGCCATAAAGTTCATCAACTGTAATATCATTATAAAGAATACTAAGATGATAGTCATTAACCTTTTCTGCCATAATACTGCTTATTTCATCAACTGTTTTATTTGAACAGTCCACATCATTGATAATTGTTGAAGGTAAAAATCTGTTACTAAAATATCCAAAAGCTATTATTAGATATAAAACAATTAAAGCTGCTGTTACAGATGAAGTAATTACAGCAATTTTCTTTACTTTTTCAGCATTTTTTATTTCATCGGTATCAAAATCAATACTGTCAAAGGCAACATCGTTTTTATTACTATTATCTTTCTTTTCCTTTATCCTAACTGATTCAAATCTTTTTATTTTTTCTTTTATTTTGGCTTTTTTCTCTTCTTCTTCCTTCTTTATTTGGGCTTCAATTTCTTCTGTGTCTTTCAAAAAATCACTATAATTAATTTTTACATTTTCATTTGTATCTTCAAAAGGAAAAGTTTCCTTTCCCTCCTGTTCTTCCTTTAACTTACTGTTCATTTACAATCTCTCCAAATTATTTATTTATGCTTT
>CABVEG010000118.1 GCA_902497185.1 uncultured Eubacteriales bacterium
CAGGAATAGGCTTATTTGCAAGGTAATCCTGCTGGTATCTCCAGTTTACTGAATCAGGTCCCTTACCTGCTGCCTCAAGCTGTGATTTTGTCACCATTTTTTCACCTGATGAAGTTGTGGTTGACTGCTGAGTTTTCTGCTTATAAATTAAAGCTGACTCAGGAATAGGCTTATTTGCAAGGTAATCCTGCTGGTATCTCCAGTTTACTGAATCGGGTCCCTTGCCTGCTGCCTCAAGCTGTGACTTTGTTACCATTTTTTCATAATTCAGAGCTGATTCAGGCACATCCTTACCCTCTAAATAATCCTGCTGATACCTGTAATCCACGGAATATGGCACCTTGCCGCTTGCTTCAAGCTCCGCCTTTGTTACTGCATAGGTAGGGATTTGCATTACTGTTGCTGCTGACAATGTTAAAACCAGTACCTTTGTAAAATAATTCTTCTTCATAAAAATTTCCTCCTTTGAATATAAAAAAAGCATCTTTTGTCATTATAATAACAAAAGATGCTCTCCTTGTACTATGCTGTCAGCATAATATAACTTATCCGGAGCAAATTAAAGCTTGCTTTTAATTTGCGATGGATAAGTTACCGAGGCGTCAGCCGAGGTGGTTATATTCTTTGTGTCAGCAAAGGGCTATGGGAACAAAGTGAACATAGCCGCAGGAAGTTTTTACTTCCTGCAATATAACTTACCCGAAGAAAACGGGAGCTTGCTCACAGTTTTCGATGGGTAAGTTATCGAATCTTTTTTTCAGATACGCAGTATCTGCCTTACGAAGTAAGGGGGTCAAGCATGCTTGACAAAAAAAGATGAGATATGGGTAATGATTACAAGGAAATGTTAGACACGAAGCAAAATGAAAGCTTGCTTTCAATATTGCTCGATAAGTTACCGAGGTGTCAGCCGAGGTAGTTATATTCTTTGCGTAAGCAAATTACTATCCATTATTCCGTCAATCCATATATCAATCTGTAAATACCATCATTAAATGTTAACCCTTCCTGATACCTTATTAAACTAATTCTTATGGCAAGACCCGTAATAAAAACTGTTAAAATTGTAATCCATATTAAATCGTGCTTTTTTACTCTGATAAGACCCGTATTATCACAAGCTCTTACGGTAAAAGGCATAATAATGACAATTGCACCGCATAAAGCAGATATATAGTACCAGACGGTATATGTATTCCACGACAAATTGTATCTGTACAGTCTGCAAGCAAAATAAAACAGCATAAACAACCACATTTCACCCCAAATAATATTAAATTTATACTTAAAAACAATAAAGTCATCAAAAAACATATTTGCTGTTATAAGTATGGGAACCTCCAAAATATAAATATTCGTAACGTCTATAATTTTAAAGGAGTCCGTATTTAGCAAATACATAGGATTGATTATGCTAAAATAACAGGCAACAGTCATAATTACGACACATAATACTGTAATATATCGCTGTATATTTTTTCTTTTAAAGCTGTTTATATTCATAAAAACACCTCTTATTTATAAATGGTTGCTATAAAAATTACTAAACCAATTAATCACATAAAAAGCACTGACCAAAACCTCAACAAATGCAAATACTACTCCCCATATTGTCCTATAAATTTTGTCCCGTTTTTTAAAAAAAGGTAATTTTTCCTGATAATTTTGAAAATTTGTGGCAATAAAAAACGGTATAAGAATACAGATAAAATCCCCAACCAAATACATAGATCCTTCTTTTATTTGTCCAAACGCAACACATAGAAAAGTCATTTCCAGCACAAAGGCAAAAATAACATAGACTAAAGTCCCAAAAAATTTATGAACAACATTATTACTCCTAAATCCAGGTAAACTGCCAACCCTGTCAGCAAGCTTAGCCGCTTTATTATAAGCTTTTATTAAGGCATCTTTTAATTCTACAGCATCAGTATAACGGCTTTTTGCCTCCATATTAAGACATCTGTCTATTATATAATCCATAGAACCTGTATATTTTTCTTCAAATGGAAATTTGCCCGTAAGCATTACATTCATAAGAACTCCACAGGAATATATATCAGCTGCTGCATCAGTCTGATTGAAGCCGAATTGCTCGGGAGCGGCATAGCCTGCCGTGCCGAGGATTGTAGTATCTCTGCTTCTGTCCTCTTTTGTTATTCTTGAAATACCCATATCAATAAGCTTAACATTACCGTCATTGGAGATAATAATATTTGATGGTGCTATATCTCTGTGAATAATATTTCTGCTGTGGAGAACATACAACCCATCACATACCTGACACATTATATCCCTTACCGCTTCTACGGACAACTTTCCCTTTTCTTTTAAATATCTCTGTAAATCAATTCCTTCAATATATTCCTCAATTACATAGTATTGATTTTCTACAGTTAAAATTTCCTGTACAAAAGCAATATTGTCATTTTTAATACCTTTTATTTTATTATAGGCATCTATACCTGCCTTTGTAATTTTCTTTTTCACCCATAGCTTATTATCCCTTATATCCTTTACAAGATAAACATTACCCTTATTATCAAGAGCTTCGAGCTCCTTGTATTGTTTTAATTTATATTCATCTGCTAAATTACTCACACATTCACCTTCTCAAAATATTATTGCAAATTTATGAAAAGTATTATATCATAAATTTAAGAGGTGGTAAATATGAATATTCAAAAATCGACAGATGAACTTTTAAAAATTCTTAATGCAGAAGAAGAAATCGAAAGCTATATTGAAGAAAATAAGGAAGATTTAATTAATTTAAGCCTTTCCGATTATCTTGATGATATGCTGAAAAAATATAATATTACAAAAAACGAGGCTATTAATAATTCTGCTCTTAACCAAATTTACGGCTATCAGATTTTCGACGGCAAAAAGAAAAGTCCCTCCCGTGATAAGCTGATTCAACTTATATTCGGACTTGGACTTGATGTTACTGATGCCCAAAGACTCCTTAAAATAGCAGGAGTTAATGAACTTTATCCCCGTATTAAAAGGGACAGCATAATTATTTTTGCCATAAATAAAAAAGTAAGTGTTTCAGAGTGTGATGAGCTGCTGTTTGAGCTTGGGGAAGAAACTATTTTAAAGGATTAAATTATAGTGTCAATAGAGTATTTTTTCTACTCTATTGACACTAATTTTATCATATCATTTACTATAAGCCTTTAACTATTATATTTCAGCACAGAAATCATTCTCTCCGTAAAAGTCAAGCTCATACAGCATTTCCTCAATTTCTAAATCATTATCCCCATTATTAACAAGTTCCAATATGACATCCTCATCAACACCTACACATTTACCATAATCAATAAGGCTTTCCAAATAATCATCCATATACTTATTACTTTCTTTGCTCCTGCCATAATAATAAAGGGAATAACTATAATAGCTGTTATTTATTTCAAAACAACTCTTTGTAATAGCTCCGTTTATTTCAAACCTGAATATTTCACCTTCCTTAATGTCCAACATTCTGTACCTAGTCATACATATCATACTTTTCACAATCATCAACAGAATATAAGGCGGAATTTTCCGAATCAGTAATATTGTCAACTATACTTAAATCGTGATTACCATTTACAGCAAAATGGTTTGCAATTTCAGATAATCTGCCAAAGGTATTATTATATTTATTTATCTGGGAGTGCAATGCTTCCTCGGTTCCGTAAGCAGAAACAATATCCTCGCCAAATACAATATTTTTAATACCCGTATTTTCACATATTTCCTTCATAAGTACAGGGGAGCTTAATAAATTTCTGTCCATATGTACATCGGTGTAAAATATAAAGCACTCGCCCTTATATCCTATTTCCTTTTTCTTAGCCTTGATTTCATTAATTTTCTCTTCTAAATGAGCTTTATAATGAGCAGGAACATTTTCCCAGCCCTTTGAATCAACATAAGACTGTGTTGCAACAGTGGCATATGCCATTTTGGAAAGCTTTGGAGCAGTACCATAACAATTTAAATAAAGCTTTGTCATTCCCTCCGGAACCTTTACAAATTTTCCTGTTGCATTGTCCTTGTTAAATTCAAAATCTTCAGTGGAATAACCGTATTTAATTTCAGTTTCATCATCATTTGTAAATATAATTATGTAAACGGTTTCACTGTTCATATTAATTTTATCTATTCTGTAAATATCCCCTGTATTAACTGATAAAGGCTCAGTAATATACCTCCAATAGGTTGAGGCTTTAAGAGTAATTGTACCATTGTTATCATAATAATAGCCTCCTGTTGTCATTGCAGCCTCAAAGCTGCTTTCAGCAGCAAGAATATCTTCCGCTATAGGCAAATCCGTTACATCTAAGCTATTTATGGCTCTCTCTGCCGCCTTATCAGCATAAGACTGTGTTGCAACGGGAGCAGACAGTGTTCTAAGATATAAATATATATCAGATGCATAACTGTTTATATACATTTTTACGGCTCCCACAGGAACATATATACCTATATCAATTTTTTCATCTGTACCGTCATTTGTCATTTCATCTACAAGTTTATTGCTTTTGTCGGCAAACAATATATAAGATATATTGCCGTGTTTTCTAAGCTGTTTAATATTATAAAGCTGCCCGGGTATTACATCAATGCTTAAATATCTGTAATAATTGGTGCTGCCTGTTGTCAGCTTTATTGTTTCATTTGCAGAATCATAATAATAATTACCTCCTGCTGTAATATCAGCATCAACAGCTTTCATTTCACTTATACCCTCTGCAAGCTCATCACTAAGCTTTTCAATACCTACCACATTTCCAAAGACAGTGCCATCCTCCAGATTTTCTACCTTTTCCGCTGCCTCTTTTGCTGATGCAGCAGCATTTACTTCACTTTCATAAGCATTTGTTGCCAGCTCAGATATGTTTGTCATTGAATTGTTTACAGTATCCTCATATGTGTCTAAAATTGATTTAATACCCTTATAATTTTCCTCAATTTCATCAGCTTTCCTTACAATTTCGCTGTATACACCGGGACTTGACATTGTTGGTATGTTACCGCCTACAATGCCTGAGTCATTTATTTTTATTCTTACGCTGTTAGTTGTTAATAAATCTCCTCCTGCAACGGCTATTTCCAATATACCAGGGCTGTCCAATACCTCCCAAGGTATCTCACATTTTCCATCCTTTATCTCCTGTTCAAAACTTGTATTTCCCTTTTTAAAGCCTGCAATCACAGGTGTAAGATTTCTCCACAGAGAATCAAAAGTAAATCTTGCTTCCGCCTGATTTCTTGCAGGCGCAACCAAAGAATCAATATTTGTTACTGATTTGTCGTTTATACGTTTCAAATTATTGTTTTTAACCTCAAAATTTAAAGTTAACATATTTATCCTCCTTCTGCGCTACGTATTATTATTTTATAGCGCAAAAAAAGCATAGCACATATGGAGTGACAATTAGTGACATTTGTACAAAAAGAAAAAAGGCTATTCGCCTTTGCGAATAGCCTTTATATGTTTATTATTAGTCTACAGCTATGATTGATTTCTTATTATAAGAACCACAGTTCTTACAAACTCTATGAGGCATCATTAACTCGCCACACTTGCTGCAAGCTACTAAAGTTGGAGTAGCAATCTTCCAGCTCTGAGCCTTTCTCTTATCTCTCTTAGACTTAGACATCTTACCCTTAGGACAAATTGACATTTCTATACACCTCCTTGATTTAATAAAATAAATTAATCATCATTAAAAAGATTTAACAACTTTTCAAATTGTGGATTAACATAACCCCTGTCACAGCCACAATCGCCGTCATTTAAGTTATGACCGCACTTAGGACACAAGCCCTTACAATCATCGGAACACAAAACCTGCATAGGCAGATTCAGTATGATGTTAGCTATGACAGCCGGTTTCAAATCAATCGTCTTATCTGAAAGCTCCCAAATCTCCTGATCCTCATCAGGTGTTTCAGAATACACCTCATTAAAATCAAAATCAAGTTTGGTTTCAAAAACACTAAGAC
>CABVEG010000119.1 GCA_902497185.1 uncultured Eubacteriales bacterium
TCATATAAAAAATATCCCTGTCAAATTTTTTATGTGTTTTTACCATACCAAAAGGAATATTAGTTCCCATTATGGTTATTTCTATTTCATTAATTCCCAGAAAACTGCAAACGGAATTTAAAAGCAGCTCCCTATCCTCATAATCAGAATACATTACCTCCTCTGCCTTATCAGAAACAACTGCATAAGCATTATTATACAAAAATACCTTTCCACCAAGAGCTTTATACATATCAAGCTGTATTTTCCAATATTCCTCACTTCTTACAATATCACCCTTATAAAGCTCCATAAGTTTTGGAATATCTTCATAATCAGCCTCCTTAATTTCTGCAATATTTTCTTTTGCCTTATAAATTTCCTTATTTAAGTAAAATGAGGTTTCATAGCCTAAGCCTTTATAAAAATCAAACAAAGGCTTATTTGCAGGAATAAGTATTGAAGCAGCTCTGCCCTTTTCTACATCAATTTCAAAGGATTTTTTCAAAAGCTCACTCATAAGCCCCTGTTTTCTGTACATTGGATCAGTTGCCGCACCGTAAATATAAGTAACCTTTCCAACACCCTTTAAATCATAGGGCATCATTTGCGCCATAGATACAATAGCGTTTTTCTTAATAAGTACTAAAGCATTTTTATAGTCAAATATGTTTTTAAAAAAATAGTCATTAAAATCAGGTTCCTCGGGAAATGCAATATCCCAAAGTTTTCTTATTTCACTAACATCATCTTTGTATGCAAATCTTATCATTTTAATTTACCAATGTAGTTAAGAGCCAAAAATTCAGGATAATAGGACTCCTTAGCCTTCCTTAAGCCCTCAATACCTAAATCCTCTTCCCTGTCAACATACTTTACATCCTTGCATTGATTTATAACAAACTGCTGATTAATAACCTGATAGGCTCCGTTTATATTTGTATCAGCTTTTTCAATATGGACAATCATTGTATCATCAAATGACTTTGAACCAAGAGTAACACCTGCAATTTTGCCGTCTACCCTTAATATTCCGCCTACAATGCCAAGCTCCTTATAATTTTTAAGAGCCGTTGAGGCAGCGCAAAGCTCACCTAAAAATTCATTATCCTCCTCACACCAATCAAGCTGATAAGAGAAAAACTCTCTTATATTTTCATCATTTAAGGGTTCATAACTCCAGCGTCCATCATACTCCTTATAAAACCTGTTAACATGATTTTTCTTTTTGTGAAGCTTTTTGCCTGAAAGAGAAGCAAGTTTTTCAGCAAGGTAAATATAGTCTGCATTATCCCTGCATTCCTCAAATACAAATTTATCAGGATAATGCTTTTCAACTCTTTCCTTCTGCTTTGGATAAACTGACATAAATGCCCAAGGTTTCCCCTGTTTCTCAGTATATTCAAAAAGCATATCCATCGCCTTTTTAAAATCACCTTCGCCCTCAGGCACAAAATAATATTCAGTATTGTCATCACCGTCACTTTTGACAAACAAAAAATCATCAGCAACAGCAAACTGTGTATTATAGTGTTTTGACCATATAAACAAATCAGTAAAGCAATATTCACACAAAAAATTATTTTCTTTCTTTAAATATTTTTCAATAGTTTCCTTATCGTCTATTTCAATGGATTTAAAATCCAACATTTATAATACCCTCATTCCTCTATAATTTTCATATATTATTTTACAACATTTTTTTCAGTTCGTCAATTTCATATATTACAGCATCTATTCCCGTAAGCCAAAATTCCCTGCTGTATATATCAATACCCGCAATTTTGGCAACATCAGCAAGAGCCATTGTACTGGATGCAGCAAGAAATTTATCATACAGGGGCAGAAAATCCTTTCCCATTTTTACATAAAGGCTGTAAAGTCCCTTTGAAAGAAGAGCACCAAAAGCATAAGGAAAATTATAATAATTAAAATCAGCATCATAATAATGAGGCTTGCAAACCCACATATATTTATGAAGACAGTTTTCGTCAAGTCCTTTTCCATAAGCCTTTTTTTGTGCATCAAGCATTAAATTATTAAGCTCCTCACTTGACAATGTACCCTCTTTTCTTGCCTTAAACACTGAATCCTCAAACAGAAATCTGGAATATATATCAACTATACATTGTGTCAAGCCCATAATATCATTTTCCAATATAATTATTTTTTCGTTGTCGGGTGCAGCTTTAAGGGCTTCATTTACAACAATACTTTCGCAGAAGGTTGATGCCGTTTCTGCAATAGGCATAGGGTAAAAACTGTTAATTTCAGACAAATGAAAAAGTCTTGTATTGTGAAAAGCGTGTCCAAGCTCATGGGCAATAGTGATAACATCATCAAAGGCACCTCCAAAGTTAGCAAGTATTCTGCTTTCACCAATGGAATGTATTGTTTCACAATAAGCTCCGCCAACTTTTCCTTTTTTAGGCATAAGGTCAAGCCAGCATCTGTCAAAGGCAGTCTTTGCAAAGTCTCCCAAGTCTTGGCTAAAGCCATAAAAGCACTTTAATACAAAATCCCTTGCCTCCTCAACAGTGTAGCTTTTTTCGCTTTCACCAACAGGCGCAAAAAGGTCATAAAAAGGCAAAGCACCCTTGTGCCCCAAAGCCCTTGCCTTAATTAAAAAATACTCCTGAAGTTTATCAAGTCTTTCATTAACCGCACCAAACATAGCATTAAGTATTTTGTCATCAATTCTGGAATCTGACAATGTCATATCAAGAGGTGAATTGTAATTACGCATTTCTGCCACAGTTATAACCTCACCCTTAATACCGTTCATACAAAAAGCAGCAGGCTGTTCAATTTTTCCGTAAGATTTTATTTCTGCCTCATAAGCCTTTTTTCTTACTTCAGCCGATTTATCGTAGGCAAGATTTCTTGCTGATGAAAGAGGTATTTCCTCATTGTTATAGCTTACAGTAAGTGTTGATGAAAGCTGATTCCACTGCTTTTCCCACAAAAGAGAGCCAGTGTTTTTCATTTTGGAAATTACAGCCTCCTCCTTAGGTGAAAGAGTATGATTTCCCTTAGCCTTTATTTGACTTAAATAAAAGCTATGTGCTTTTAAAACATCACTGCATTTTATAATTTCCTCTAAATTATCAATTTCCTTAACAAAATCCACAATGGCTGTATCCTGATATGATGTTTCAGCCTGTGCACCTTCAAGAGCATCTATAGCCTTTGCCACAGTTTCATTTGTAGTATCGGTGCTTTGTACAAGATTTGCATACATTATAAGTCTGTCATATGACATAACCTCATTTTTAAGCTCAATGTATTTTTCAAGTTTTTCCTTTGCATTTTCAGTATTTATAAAATTGTCACAACACCACTTATTAAGTTCTTCTATAAGTTTTTTGTACTTTTCAAAATCGTTTTTAAATTTCTCTGATGTTACAGATGTATATATATTGTCTAAATTCCAATCTGTTTTCATTATTTTCCTCCTCCTACAATAAAATTTATACTCACCAAACCTTTAAAAAGATTTTACCACTTTTCTGTTATTTATACTAGCATTATTTTAAAATATAGTTTATAATATACTTAGATATTAATTCAAATAAAGAGAAGGGGTGTGTATATATGCTCACAACAGTAAATATGATGGAAATGCAGTTGATTATTACCGCTTCACACGGTGACCCACACACAGTGCTTGGTATGCATGAAACCGTAATCGATGACAAGCCCTGTTTAGTAGTGAGAGCCTTTATCCCACAGGCTAAGGCTATAACCGTAATTGATGACAAAAAGCCTGAAAAATCATTTGCAATGGAAAAGATCCATATGGACGGCTTTTTTGAGTGTGTAATAAAAACCAGAAAGAAATGGTTTAAATATCAGCTCCAAATTGAGGACTATAACGGCAACAGTTGGACTACCTATGATCCTTATTCATTTGCTCCGGGCATAGGCGAACAGGATATTTACCTTTTTAATCAGGGCACTCATTACCAAATTTATGAAAAACTTGGCGCTAATCCTACTACTATTGACGGTGTAAAGGGTGTACTTTTTGGTGTTTGGGCACCTAATGCAAAGAGAGTAAGTGTTATTGGCGAATTTAACAATTGGGATGGCAGAAGAAATGCAATGCGACTTTTATCAGGTTCAGGAATTTGGGAAATTTTTATCCCGGGCTTACAGGACTGCGATAAATATAAATTTGAAATTAAGACAAGCTCAGGTGACTTAATTCAAAAATCTGACCCTTACAGCAAGTTTAATGAATTAAGACCAAGTACCACATCACTTGTATATAATATTAACAATCATAAGTGGAAGGACAGCAAGTGGTATAAGGAGCTTGACAAAAAGGACAAGTACAATGTACCTATGAATATATATGAGGTACACTTAGGCTCATGGAAAAGAGTTGAAAGTGAAGATAACCGTTTTTTAAGCTATCTTGAATTATCTGAAGAGCTTATACCTTATGTTAAGGAAATGGGTTATACTCACATTGAAATACTTCCTATTGAGGAGCACCCCTTTGATGGCAGCTGGGGCTATCAGGTAACAGGTTACTATGCACCAACAAGCCGTTACGGCAACCCTGATGAATTTATGACCTTTGTTGACAGATGCCATCAGGCTGGCATAGGTGTTATACTTGACTGGGTACCTGCTCACTTTCCAAAGGATGCTCACGGTCTTGCCAAATTTGACGGCACTGCATTATATGAGCATCAGGATCCTAAGCAGGGCGAACACCCTGAATGGGGTACTCTCATATTTAACTATGGAAGAAATGAGGTTAAAAACTTCCTTATTGCAAATGCCTTATATTGGATTGAAAAATTCCATATTGACGGCTTAAGAGTTGATGCCGTTGCTTCAATGCTCTACCTTGACTACTGTAAGGATGAGGGACAATGGATACCTAATAAATACGGCGGCAGAGAAAACCTTGATGCTGTTGAATTTATGAAGCATATGAATTCAGTAATTACAGGCAAGCATCCTAATGTTCATATGATTGCCGAAGAGTCCACTTCATGGCCGGGGGTTACAACTCCTGCACAGGATGACGGCTTAGGCTTTACATTAAAGTGGAATATGGGATGGATGAATGACTTTCTTGAGTATGTAGAATTGGATCCTATTTATAAGAAATATCATCACTATAATATGACATTTGCCTCTACTTATGCTTACAGCGAGAAATTTGTTCTTGTATTAAGTCATGATGAGGTTGTACATGGCAAAAAGTCTATGCTTGATAAAATGCCGGGGGATCTTTGGCAGAAGTTTGCAAATCTTAGAGCAGCTTATGGTTTTGCTATGGCACATCCGGGCAAGAAGCTTCTATTTATGGGCGGCGAGTTCGGTCAGTTTATTGAATGGAATGAGAAAAGACCTCTTGACTGGTTCCTTCTTGAATATGACCACCATCAGCAAATGCTTGACTTTGTTAAAGAATTGAATCACCTTTACCTTGATAACAATGCTTTATGGGAGAAAGATTATGACGGCTTTGGCTTTGAATGGATCGATGCCGATGATAAGGACAGAAGTATTTACTCATTTATAAGACGTGGTGAAACTAAGGAAGACACATTAATTATTATATGTAACTTCACTCCTAATGCTGATGAGGAATTTAGAGTTGCAGTACCTTTCGAGGGCACTTGGAAAGAAATTTTAAACAGTGATGATACTCGTTTTGGCGGCAGCGGTGTTGTAAATACTATACCGGCTAAATCCGAAAAAATTGAGTGCAATCATAGAGAAAATAGTATTGGCTTAAGACTTGCTCCTCTTTCCGTTACAATTTTAAAGTGTGTTGAGTAATTAATAGTATGTTTAAAGGGTGTCCAACGGGCACCCTTTTAGTTTGTTTGATATAAATTATAATTTAGCGTAGCAAACAAATTATAACTTTGTCTTTAAAATCTAAGTACAGCGGACGTGCAATGCACGCCCCTACAAATTGCATTAACCCAAATGTAGGGGCGACCAGTGGTCGTCCGTTGTAACTGCAAAGATAAGCTAAATTATAATTT
>CABVEG010000120.1 GCA_902497185.1 uncultured Eubacteriales bacterium
ATTAATAGTCATTTTATAGAGTAACTAATAAGTTAAATTAATGTTTATTTATCACTCCGTATCCACAATATAAAAAGAAGGCTATAAAAGCCTTCTTTAAATTACTGTATAAAATTACTTGCAAGAATAAGTAAAACATATACAACAGCAACAATCTTTGTATAAAGCTCTAACTTACCTTCAATGGAATTTTTCTTGTTTTTATCCCAGTATGTCTGTCCGCCTGAAGAACCCATACCTCCGATAGCACTTGTAAAACCTGCTGCCTGCTTCTTCTGCATAAGAATCAAGGCAACTAAAGCAAAGCTTGCAATAGCAATTAAAACACAAACAATAATAAACGCTGTACTCATGACTGCACCTCCCTGATATTAACATTAATACATCTTTATAAATATATCACAGAAATCAACATTTTGCAAGCATTATTTTAATTTTTAATATTAAATTTGTAGCCAACACTCCATATAGTCATAATACTCCATGGGTCGTCCTGATTAAGCTTTTCTCTTATTCTTTTAATATGAACATCTACAGTTCTTGTATCACCAACAAATTCATAACCCCATATTTTATCAAGCAGCTTTTCCCTTGTAAAAACCTGATTAGGATTTTGGGCAAGAAAACTTAAAAGTTCAAATTCCTTTGGTGGAAATGATAAATCCTTACCGTGGTATGTAACAATGTATGTGCCCTGATTAATAACAAGGTTTGGATACACAATTTTTTTGGTTTCATTTTCTTTTTTATTGTCGTAACGCCTTAAAACAGCCTTAACTCTGGCAACAAGCTCCTTTGAGTCAAAGGGCTTTACAACATAGTCATCAGCGCCCATTTCAAGACCAAGTACCTTATCAAAGGTTTCACCCTTTGCTGTAAGCATAATAATAGGTGTATTACTTATCTGGCGTATTTTTCTGCATACCTGATAGCCGTCAATGCCCGGCAGCATAATATCCAAAAGCACCATATGTGGGTCAAACTTTTTAAAGGCATCTATGGCATCATCGCCACTGTGAACCTCAAATGTTTCATAGCCTTCCTTTTCCATATACAATGAAATAAGTTCAGCTATATGCACATCATCATCAATTATTAACACTCTTAATTTAGTATTACCACTATTCATTTTATCATCTCGCTTTCTTATTTAAGTTCAGCAATAGTTACACCTGCTTCGCCCTCACCATACTGTCCCAGACGATAGCTTTTAACTCTCGGATTTCCTCTGAGATACTCATGAACAGCCTTACGCAGTGCACCTGTACCCTTACCGTGTATAATTGTTACAGGAGATACTCCTGCTAAATAAACATCGTCTAAATATTTATCAAGTTTATCCAGTGCCTCAAGGGACATCATACCCCTAAGGTCTACTTCGGCAGACACACTGCTTCTCTTTTTTCTTGAAATATTTGTTGCGAATTTCTTTGGAGCATAAGTAAGCTGTTCCTCACTTGTATCAAGAGATAAATCCTTTATATTAACCGTAACAGTCATTATGCCAGCCTTAACTGTAACATCACCGTTTTTGTTTGGAGGTATTGAAACAATACCTGACTGATTAAGTGAATGGATTTTTACCCTGTCTCCCTTTACAAGTTTATCAGGCACTTTATGAGTAGCTTTGGTTGTCAGCTTACTTTCAACCTTATTCATTTTATCCTTAAGTTTACTTCTCTGTTCCTCAAGAGCCTGTGAATTAATACTGTCCTTTTGAAGCTTGCGCATTTCCTTAATAATAGCATCTGCTTCATCCTTGGCATCACTTATAAGTGCTCTTGCCTTTTCGTTAGCATCTCTTATTATTTTTTCTCTCTGAGCATCAAGTTTATTTCTCTGTTTTTGAGCTTCACTTCTGAGCCTTTGTGCCTCTTTTCTGTATTCTTCTGCCTTTTCCTGTTCAATAATAAGGGACTTGCGGCTTATTTCAAGATCTGTAATAACATCCTCAAATCTTAAATCCTCGTGGCTTAATACATCCTTAGCCTCATTTATAATATATTCAGGCAAACCTAATCTCTGTGAAATAGCGAAAGCGTTACTTTTACCCGGAACACCAATAAGAAGTCTGTAGGTCGGTCTTAGTGTTTCCACATCAAATTCACAGGATGCATTTTCAATACCCTCCGTAGTAAGAGCAAAGACTTTTAGTTCACTATAGTGAGTAGTAACAGCAGTTCTTGCGCCAAAGCCGTGGAGATATTTAATTATGGAAATAGCAAGGGCAGCACCCTCTGTCGGATCTGTACCTGCACCAAGTTCATCAAGGAGTACAAGTGAATTTGGTGTCACACTATCAAGAATTTTAACAATATTTGTCATATGGGAAGAAAAGGTACTAAGACTTTGCTCAATACTCTGTTCGTCCCCAATATCTGCAAACACATCATCAAATACGGCAAGTTCCGAATTATCAAAGGCTGAAATGTGAAGACCAGCCTGTCCCATAAGAGTAAAAAGCCCTAATGTCTTTAAACTTACAGTCTTACCACCTGTATTTGGACCTGTTATAAGTAAAGTATTAAATTTTTTGCCTATATAAATATCTGTAGGAACAACAGTTTTACCGTCAAGTAAGGGATGTCTTGCCTTCTTTATGTTTACATAACCCTTTGTATTAAACCTAGGCTCAACACCTTTCATTTTAATTGAAAGTTCAGCCTTTGCAAACACAAAATCTATATGGGCAAGAACATCGGCATTGGCAAGTATTATTTCTCCATTTTCTGCAACCTTTGCCGAAAGAAGAGCCAGTATTCTTTCTATTTCCGTTTTTTCTTTGCTGTGAAGTTCTTTAATTTTATTGTTTAACTGAACTACACTTATAGGCTCTATAAAAACCGTTGCACCTGTAGCAGACTGATCATGAATAAGTCCTGCAAATGTATTTTTATATTCCTGCTTTATAGGCACACAGTATCTTTCATTTCTGATTGTAATTACAGACTCCTGAAGCATATTTTTATAAGTGCTTGAATGAATAATAGAATTTAACTGTTCTTTTATTCTGTCATTTGCAATTTTTATATTGCGCCTTATTTCTCTTAATGCTCTTGAGGCATCATCTGCAACCTCTGTAGGTGAAGGAATACATCGTTCTATTTCTCTTTCAAGATCAGTAACTGTTTCAATAGAATCAAACTGTGGTTCAAGGGTAGGAAAGCTGTCATTTTTGCTTTCACTTTTAGCATATTCCTTAGCACGTCTTGATACTCTTAAAAAATCTCCTATATGAATAAGCTCTTCTATGTTAAGAACACCACTGACATTAACTCTTTTTATATACTCACTGACAGGTCTTAAGCCACCTAAGCCCAATGAGCCTTTTTTAAGGATCATTGACACGGCCTCTGAGGTTTCTCTTTGATTGAGAGTAATCTCATTAATATCAGTACTTGGTTCAAGTTTGTCCACAATAGCCTTGCCCAGTTCAGATGCAGCATATTGCTTAAGCATATCAATTATTTTGTTAAATTCCAAAACCCTTAGAGTCTTACTGTTCATAATACATACTCCTTCACATTACTCTAGATTAATTATATCAAATCAAATAATTAAATGCAACAAATATTCTAAAATGCCTAAAAACAAAAAAGTTCGGCACCTGTTTAAATAATAATTTAAACAGAATACCGAACTTTATTCATAATTAATAAAGGCTATGATTATTAAGATATTCCACAACAGCAAATATGTACTCACTATTAGTCGGTCTTTTATCACTATAGGCATCAGCAAAACCCATTTTAGAATAAAAGCCGTTGCCGCCGCATTTATTCCATGCTGACTCTATTGCGTGGCGTATTGCTCTTTCAACTCTTTCAGCAGTAGTATTATTATTCTTGGCTATTGCCGGATATAAAAACTTTGTAACGGCATCAAGCACATTATTATCCATATATCCTCGGACTATAGCCTCCTTTAAATATTTATATCCCTTTAAATTAGGCAAAATACCTGTGCCGTTTAAAACAGATGAAGTCATTCTTTCAATATAATTAACCCTGTTTCTGTTTTCAAGCTCATCGTTTATCACAACTCCCGTAACGCTTAAATCCATTACTCTGTCCACAACAGAATCTATGTCATAAGGTCTGACAATAACATAATTAATACCAAATCTAAATGCCGCAGCCGTCATAACATCCTCATCCTGATTTGCTATTAATATAATTTTTGCCTTGGCATTGACATTTTTCATTTCCCTTATAGCAGACAGAGTTTCCATAAAATTATTCTTAAAAATTTCAAGGTCAAATACCGCTGTGTTCACAGTAGCATTTTGCATTTGCTCTATAGCAAATGAAATATTTTTGGTGGATATTGTTTCTGTTACTGCTGACCTTTTTTTGAAGGCGATTTCAAGTTTTTTACATTCTTCATAACTGTTAATTGACAATATTATATTCATTATACAACCCCATTTCATTTCGTAGCAATATTTAAGAACTAATCGTTGTATATTAATAATAACATACAAAAAAAATTAGTCAAGTACTTTTACTAAAAATCCAACATATTTTCAATAAAAATTCCATAACCTTTAGTAGGGTCATTTACAAATACATGAGTCACTGCTCCTACCAGCTTTCCATTTTGTACAACAGGGCAACCACTCATTCCCTGAACAATGCCGCCTGTCATGTTCAAAAGTCTTTTGTCTGTTACTGTCAAAACAAAGTTTTTGGTGTCACTATTATTATACTTGTTTATGCTATCAATATGAATACTGTATTTATCGACAAATTTACCATTTATATTGACATATATTGACCCATTTCCAATTTTTACGTCATTTTTGTACCCAACAGGCATTTCAACGCCCTTTACTTCCTCATACATCTGACCAAATATGCCATTATTTTTATTACTGTCTACATATCCAAGGGTCTTATTAAAATTAATGTTTCCAATAAGTGCACCCGGTTCTCCTTCCTTGCCCTTTTCAGCTCTTTCAATAGTAGCATCAAGTATTTCTCCTCCTTCTATTTCCATTAATTTTCCTGTATCAATATCATTGATAGGATGTCCCAAAGCACCAAACCTGTTGTTTTGTCTGTCGTAATAGGTTATTGTACCTATACCCTGAGTACTATCTCTCACCCATAAGCCGAGCTTATAACTATTGTCATCAATTGACTTTATGGGAGTAACCGTAAAATTCATTTCCTCATTTTTTCTTAAAGCCTTTATTGATACTTGGCTGTCACTGTTTACCAGTTTTACCAGGCTTTCCTTTCTATCAACCTTCTCACCGTTTACTGATATTATTATATCTCCCGATTTAAGTAAACCCTTACAAGGAATGTAATCTTTTCCGTCTGTAGATTTAACCTGTCCTACTCCCAGCACAAGTACACCCTTAGTATCCACACATATGCCAACAGTTCTGCCTACTACCTCAACTTTTCTTTCTGGCATAAAACAAAGCTGTACTTTTTTTACGGGAATACCAAGAAATTTAACCCGCATATCAACATTTGACTCATTGTCACAGCTTATAATATTTTCATCATCTAAACTTAATTCAATGTTGTTTTCTACTGTTTTATTGTTTACATTTATAACATCGTCACATTCAATTTCACCATTAAAAGGTGCTGACATATTAACAACATAACTTTCACCTGTAGTCATATAAATATTTTTAGGTATAAAAATGTATTCAATTACAAAATATAATAGTGTAAAAAATAAAATTATTCCCAAAAAATAAAATATTTTTTTATTACTCACTTAACTCACCTCTCAATATTAAAATCTCCTTTGTTAAGTGGATTTATACTGTCCTATTTAGACAAAAAATGGGACAGGCTTCCACCTGTCCCAAAATAAGTAAAATATTTTATTATAATAATTCCATCAACTT
>CABVEG010000121.1 GCA_902497185.1 uncultured Eubacteriales bacterium
GAGAGGGGTGCTTTTATGAGTAATGACAATATTAATTTATATGAAGAAAGAAAGAATACCGTGTTCTCTTTTATTAAGGATAGAGAATACAGACCAATGAGAGTTAAGGATATTGCAGCCTTTATGCAGGTGCCCTATAATGAAATGCAGCTTTTATATGATATTATTGATGAGCTTGAATCAGAGGGTAAAATTGTTAATACACGAAAAGGTAAGATAGTTTCGGCAGAAAGTTTGCATCAGTATGCAGGTACGTTTACAGGAAATAGCAGAGGCTTTGGCTTTGTAAGTGTTGAGGGTATGGAGGAGGAAATATTTATTCCTGCAAGCTCCACAAACGGTGCTATGCACAAGGATAAGGTAATATGCAGAATTGTAAATCAGACAGGCAGACGTGCAGAGGGTGAAATTGTTAAGGTTCTTGAGCATGGTATGAAGCATATTGTAGGCACATATCAGAAAGTTAAAAATTACGGCTTTGTAATACCTGATGATAAAAAAATGTGTGACGATATTTTTATAGCAACAGGCGATAATATGGGTGCTGTTGATGGTCATAAGGTGCTTGTTAAAATTACTAAGGCTCCCACAAGAACAGAAAATCCGGAAGGTGTAGTTACGGAAATTTTAGGTCATATTAATGATCCGGGTGTTGATATTTTATCAATTATAATGCAATATGACTTGCCTACTGAATTTCCTGATGAGGTTTATAAAGAAATAGAGGATATTGCAGAAACTATTGATAATGAGGATATGTCAGGCAGAGAGGATTTAAGAGATGTAGTAATGGTTACTATTGATGGAGAGGATGCTAAGGATTTAGATGATGCAGTTTCTGTTGAAAGACTTGAAAACGGAAATTATAAGTTGGGTGTTTATATTGCTGATGTATCTCATTATGTCAGGGAAAAATCACCTCTTGATAAGGAGGCATATAAAAGAGGTACAAGTGTTTATCTTGTAGACAGAGTTATACCAATGCTTCCCCATAAGCTTTCAAACGGTATATGTTCTCTTAATGCAGGGGAGGACAGATTTACTCTCTGCTGTATTATGGAAATAGACCACAAGGGAGAGGTTGTTTCTCACGATATAAAAAAAGCCATTATAAATGTAAACAGGAGAATGAGCTATACTGTGGTATATGACTTGCTTACAAAAGAAAATTCACAATATTATGAGGAGTATAAAGATTTAGTACCTATGTTTAAGGAGATGGAGAAACTTAGAAATATACTTCTTAATAAAAGACAAAAAAGAGGTGCTATTGAATTTGAAAATGAAGAGGCAAAAATTCTTTTAGACGAAAATGGTAAGCCTGTCGATATTGTAAAGAGAGAAAGAAATGTAGCAACTAGTATAATTGAGGAGTTTATGCTTATAGCAAATGAAACTGTAGCAGAGCATTTTTACTGGCTTGAAACTCCTTTTGTATACAGAACTCATGAGGTGCCTGATGAAGAAAAGTATGAAAAACTTCAGCTTTTGGTTGCTCCTTTCGGTTATGTTTTAAAGGGCAGCTCAAAGCATCCTAAAAGCTATCAGCAGCTTTTAATGCAGACTAAGGATAAGCCTGAAGAAATGCTTATACATCGTATGACCCTTAGAAGTATGAAACAGGCTAAGTATACAGCAGATAACGGAAAGCATTTCGGACTTGCAGCAACCTATTACTGCCACTTTACTTCTCCTATAAGAAGATACCCTGATTTACAAATTCATAGAATTATAAGTGAGTACATTGAGGGCAAACTGGATGAAAAACGGATTAGTCATTATAAGAAAATACTTACAGAGGTTGCAAGACTGTGTTCAGTAAATGAAAGACGTGCCGAAGATGCTGAAAGAGATACGGATAAGTACAAGATTGTTGAATTTATGCAGGATAAGGTTGGGCAGGAGTTTGATGGTATTATTTCAGGTGTCACATCATGGGGTATTTATGTTGAACTGCCTAATACTGTTGAGGGTATGGTTTCTGTAAAGGAGCTTGATGATGACTACTATGACTTTGACGAAGAACATATGAGATATATAGGAGAAAATACAAATAAGACCTATACTATTGGTGATAAAGTCAGAGTTGTTCTTACAAGGGCAAGTGTTGAAACGAGAACTATTGATTTTGATTTTGTAGAGGAAGATGAAAGCGAGAAAATACTTGCTCGGTTTAGAAATAAGGTTATAATGTAAAGTGTTGGGCATACTGATCGGTATGCCCAAATTGAATAATGAGGTGTAAATGATGGACAATACAAAATTGTTCAGCGGAAAGGCTGAGGATTACAATAAGGCAAGACCTGATTACGCAAAGGAATTTATTGAATATTTATATGACAATGTTGGATTTAGCGAAAATTCCGTTATAGCTGATATTGGTTCAGGTACAGGTAAATTTTCAAGGCATCTTTTGGATAAAGGCAGTACCGTATTTGGTATTGAGCCTAATGATGATATGAGAAAAACTGCTGAAAGAGAATTAAGAGGCTACGGTAATTTTATATCTGTAAAGGGACAGGCTGACAACACTTATCTTAAAAATGGTTCTGTGGACTTTGTAACTTCTGCACAGGCATTTCACTGGTTTGATATAGAAAAATTCAGGTCAGAATGTTTAAGAATTTTAAAGCCAAAGGGTAAAGTTGTTCTTATATGGAATAGCAGAGATGGAAAGAGTATCGTAAATAAAGAAATAGATGAAGTAAATAAAAAATATTGTCCTGAATTTAAAGGTTTTTCAGGTGGAATAGTTAAGGACGATGCAAGAATTAATGATTTTTTTCGTGGAAAGTATAAGCGTATAGAGTTTTTAAATAACTTATATCAAAATAAAGAAAATTTTGTAAGAAGAAGTTTAACAAGCTCCTATGCCTTAACCGAGGATAATGAAAAATATAATGAGTATGTCAGAGAATTTGAGAATATATTTGATAAATATTCTAAAGACGGAATAATTGAAGTTAATAACAATACTACAGGTTACATAGGTGAAATATGATAAGAAAATTAAAAAAATCCGATATTGATATAATAATGGATATTTGGCTTAAAGGAAACCTTGAAGCTCATTGTTTTATTGATTCAGATTATTGGAAAAGCCGTTTTGATGAGGCAAAAGCAGGAATATTGTCGGCAGAAGTATATTTATATGAAGAGAATAATGTAATAAAGGGTTTTATAGGTTTAATTGAAAATTATATTGCAGGTGTTTTTATATTAAGTGACTTCAGGTCACAGGGGATTGGTAAAGAACTTATTGACTATGCCAAAAATGTTAAAAATGAACTTATATTAAATGTATTTTATAAAAATAAAAGAGCAATTAAGTTTTATTTGAATAATGATTTTATAATTATTAACGAGAAAACAGAAAGTGAAACAGGCGAATGTGAATATACAATGAAGTGGTGTTTATATGGAAATTAAAAAAATTAATGAAGATAAAAAGAAGTACATAGATTTGCTGCTTTTAGGTGACGAACAGGAAAGTATGATTGACAAATATATTGATAGGGGAGATATGTTTGTTATTGAAGAAAATGGCAAAATATTGGCACAGTGTGTGGTTACAAAAGAAGGTAAGGACATATATGAAATAAAAAATATATCCGTATTGCCTAATATGCAGAAAATGGGCTATGGTAAAATGCTTATTGACTATGTTTTTAATTATTATGAGGATTTAAAAACACTGTATGTTGGCACAGGTGACAGTATTCTGACAGTACCCTTTTATAAGAAGTGCGGCTTTGTTGAAAGTCATAGAGTTAAAAACTTTTTTATTGATAATTATGACCATTCTATTTTTGAAGGCGGAAAACAGTTAAAAGATATGATTTATTTTTGCAAGGAAAAGGCATAAAATTTTAAATTTGAGAAATTTGTTGTTGCAAATAGTACAAAAGGGTGCTAAAATCTTTTGTATAATAAATGGAGGGTATTATTTATGCTGGCAAAGATAAATTCAAGTGCATTAACGGGAATAAACGGATATAATGTTTCAGTAGAGGTAGATATTAGTCAGGGTCTGCCTTCTTTTGATATTGTGGGGCTTCCTGATAATGCAGTAAAGGAGTCAAAGGAAAGAGTTCGTACCGCAGTTAAAAATTCCGGCTTTGACTTCCCTGTTAAAAAGATTACTGTTAATCTTGCTCCTGCTAATACAAAAAAAGAAGGTCCTGCTTTTGACCTTCCTATAGCAGTAGGTATACTTGCCTGTATAGGTAATATTAATGAAAGAGATATTTCAGACAGTATTATAATAGGTGAACTTTCTCTTGACGGAAGTGTAAAGCCTGTTGACGGTGTTTTACCTATGGTTTATTCAGCCTTTGAAAATGGCTATAAGAAATGTTATGTGCCTGTAGAAAATTCAAGGGAAGCAGCTCTTGTAAAGGGTATTGAGGTTATAGCAGTTGAGTCTATTGCCGATTTTGTTGAAATAATAAACAAGGAAAGAGAATTTGTTCCTGTAACAGTTGATATAGATGCACTTTTTTCAGATTCTGAACACTATGAAAATGATTTTTCTGATGTAAAAGGACAGGAAAACGTAAAGCGTGCCCTTGAAATTGCGGCGGCAGGTATGCACAATATATTAATGATTGGACCTCCGGGCTCAGGCAAAACAATGATGGCTAAAAGATTGCCGTCTATACTTCCTGATTTAACATTTGAGGAGAGTATAGAAATAACTAAAATATATTCAGTGTCAGGCTTAATAAGAAATAAAAGTGCTTTAATTACAAAAAGACCCTTCCGTTCACCTCATCATACAATATCAGGCTCTGCCATGGTTGGAGGCGGTAGAATACCAAAGCCGGGTGAAGTCAGTCTTGCCCACAATGCAATTTTATTTTTAGATGAGCTTCCGGAGTTTCACAGAGATGTTTTGGAGGAATTAAGACAGCCTTTAGAGGATGGAAAAGTAAATATTTCAAGGGTAAATGGAACAATGAGCTATCCTGCTGATTTTATGCTTGTGGCAAGTATGAATCCCTGTCCTTGTGGTTATTATGGCTATTCGGATAAATGTACCTGTACACCTAATAAAATAAGCAGGTATATGGGAAGAATAAGTGGTCCCTTATTGGATAGAATAGATATTCAGGTTGAGGCGGGTCCTGTGGATTATAAATCTCTTTCTAAAAATAAAAGAGGTGAAAGCTCTGCCGATATTAAAAAGAGAGTAGTTGCAGCTCATAAAATACAGCAGAAAAGATATGAAAATGAAAATATATATTTTAATTCACAGCTTACTGCTTCTCAGATAGAAAAGTATTGTGTTTTAGGTGATATGGAAAGAGCTATATTGAAAAGTGCCTTTGACAATCTTAATTTTAGTGCAAGGGCATATCATAAACTTTTGAAGCTGTCAAGAACCATAGCAGACCTTGATGGCAGTGAGGATATAAGAGTAAGTCATATTGCAGAGGCTATACAGCTTAGAAATTTAGACAGAAAATTACTTCATTAATGGGGTGAATGTATGTATACAGAGAAAAATTACATAATGTGGCTAAGCTCCTTGATGAATGTAAATGTTGAGGGTAAAAAAGCTCTTACAGATACATTAGGCAGCGCCGAAGAAGTGTGGAAAGCTGACAGAAAAACTCTTTTGTCTGCAAAAGTACTTTCATCTGATGCTGTTGAAGTAATTGTGAAAAGCAGATATAAATATGATATAGATAAGGAACTTGAAAAACTTCATAACAGTAATGCTGATTTTTATGTGCCCGGGGATAAAGGCTTTCCAAAGCAGCTTACAGTAATGAATGAACCGCCTATGGGAATATATGCCATAGGTAATGTTCCCGATTCGGCATATCCTATGGTAAGTATAGTAGGCTCAAGAAGAAT
>CABVEG010000122.1 GCA_902497185.1 uncultured Eubacteriales bacterium
AAGTGGGGACAGGAGGGCTTTAATTATGAGCCTGAGTATTATGACGGCTTTGGCAATGTGTACAGTGCTGCTGAAAAGGGATATATTCCTGATATGAAAAGCAAATATATGTCTGTTGTTACTGTTATGGGTGCAGGGGTTTATTCTGAAACGGTTATCAATAAAGAGGGCAAAGAGGTTATTGATGATACAGATATAAAGGGTGCAGCCATAAGTGATAATATGGCTGTAATTTGTAAATATGGCAGCGAGCACCTCTTTTATTTGTATAATCTTGACACGGGAGAGGAAATTCAGAGCTTTGACAGTATAGACTGGGATGTAGGAGGAAATATGTATTGCTTCTTTAATAATGGAAGAGTAGGATATATGAACTCTGAATTTAAGGAAATAATACCCTGCCGGTATATTAATATTCAAAGTAAATTTTATAATAACCATATTGTCCTTCAAAAGCCTGATAAAACCTTTATAATAGCAAAGTCTGACGGAAGTATAATCAAAAGCTTTAAAATCAACCTTAATAAATATGAGATATATAGAGCTATGGGCACTAATATTATATTAAGAGATAGGAAAAAGGATACAAGTGTACTTCTTAAGGCATACAGCGGTAAATATATTACAGACTATAATTATACGGGATTTAACGACAATGGAGATATTATTGCAAGCAGAGGCGGAAAGGAATACCTTCTTGACAGTGATGGAAATTTAAAGGCTGATATTGACAGTATGGGCTATGATGCTGTTACTTATATTCCGTCAGCAGGCTTTTATAGGGTCAACAATATAGATAAAAGTAATTGGAGCAATGTTGTGCCTTATGATATTATGGATGTTAAGGGCAATATTATACGAAAAGGCATCACAAGCTATGACATAGAATCTGACGGCTATGGTATGACATTGTATAAATCTGCACCTAAGCAGCTTACCGTGTTTGACAGCTATGGTAAGGATATTGGAGTTATAAATACAAAAGATAATATTGTTGATTATAACTATTGGTTTGTCAATGGACTTGTTTTTGTAAGATGTGAAAAGTCTGAAAATGAGAGCTATAGTGAGTACTACACTCCATGGGGAGAAAGGGCTGCTGCTAATTGCTCATAAAGCATAGTATATATAAAAAAAAGGCGGTTGGTGAAACCGCCTTAAATTTTTAAATTTTCACAAACTCAGCCCTTTGCCCTCTAAACACACTTACATACTTAAAGCCTGCCTCTTTTATAAGACTATAGGCATAGTCAATATGGTCGGCAGCATCCTCAGGCTTATGGCTGTCTGACCCTGCCGTAATTATTTCACCTCCAAGCTCCCTATATCGTTTAAGGATAGTAAGGGAAGGGTATGTACAATTTATACCGTATCTAAAGCCTGATGTATTTACTTCAATTCCCTTGTTCTTTTCAATAAGGCTCTTAAGGCAGGCATCTATTAAGTCTGAGTAATCCTTATATTCAAGGCTGTTATCCTCATACATACCGTAACGGCTTATATAGTCAATATGACCGTATACATTAAATTTAGGGCAAGCCTCAATGTTTTTTAGTATTTCCTCAAAATATATAGTATAAGCCTCTTTTTTTGTTTTGTTTCCAAAATACTCTTTTTGGTCAAAATACAGGTCAAGGGTTCTTGTGGCATGAGATGAACCGATAATAAAATCAAAGTCATATTTATCTGTAAATTTGTTTATGGTATCAGCCCACTTATTTTCAAGACCTATTTCAACGCCAAATGTAATTTTTATTTTGTCCTTATATTTTTCTCTTAAATTGTTAAAATAAGGTATATAATCAGTGTAATCAGGCACAGGATAATACTTTGTGTCAAAATCCACATGGTCTGTAATTGCAATTTCACTCATTCTCTTATTTATTGCGGCATTGATCATATCCTCCATAGGTGCCTCACTGTCTATGGAAAAGTTAGTGTGCATATGATAATCAGCTAGAAACATAATATAACCTCCACTTATTTAATTACATTTGATAGTACCACTATAATGAACATATGTCAATTGAGAAAATGAAAAATATAGGTTAAATAATTTTTAGAAATATTAAGAACAGGCAAAATTTGTGTAATATATTACTTGATTTTGTCGCTTTCATTTGATAATATATAGTTATAAATTATAAAAGCTTCGCAGGAGGAAATATTTTTATGGATTGGGCTACTATTATTATAGGTTTTTGCGGCGGTCTGGGTCTTTTTTTGTATGGTATGGATATTATGGCATCGGGACTCCAGAAGGCGGCAGGCAATAAGCTGAAAAGTATTCTCAGCGTTCTTACCAAAAACAGATTTCTTGGTGTCTGTCTTGGCGCTGCCGTTACTGTTGTAATACAAAGTTCGTCTGCCACTACGGTAATGGTTGTGGGCTTTGTTAACGCATCTCTTATGAATCTTAAACAGGCTGTAGGCGTTATAATGGGTGCAAACATTGGTACCACAGTAACAGGTTGGCTTGTTTCTTCAGCTGAATGGGCAAAATTTTTAAAGCCTGAAACATTAGCTCCTATTGCTGTATTTATAGGTGCTGCAATGATTCTTTTTTCAAAGAAATCAACTGTTACTCAGATTGGACAAATTGTAGTAGGCTTTGGTATGCTTTTCATAGGTATTACAATGATGAGTGACGGTGTTGAGCCTTTAAAATCTTCCCCTGTTTTTGTAACTGCTTTTAAGGAGTTTGGTAAAAATCCTGTGCTTGGTGTAATTGTTGGTGCAGTCGTTACAGGTATTATACAAAGCTCCTCTGCATCTGTGGGTATTCTCCAGTCTCTTGCTTTGACAGGCATTGTAGGCTGGAATTCTGCCGTATATATTATTATGGGTCAGAACATAGGTACCTGTGCCACTGCTCTTTTGTCAAGTCTTGGTGCAAGCAAGAATGCAAAGGGTGTAGCTTATATTCATTTAATGTTTAATGTTATAGGCAGTATTTTATTCAGTATTATTGCTGTTATATTCTTTGCCTTTAATCCTGATTTAGGTAATTCCCCTATTGGTATGGTTGGCATAAGTGCCGTTCATACTGCATTTAATATTGCAAATACTATAGTTATGTTTCCTTTTGCAGGTCTTCTTGTTAAGGCTGCCGAATTTCTTTGCAAAAGTACAAAAACATCTGATGATGAGGGAGCTCTTGTGCATCTTGACGACAGAATCCTGGGAACTCCAAGTATAGCAATGGAAAGCTGTGTTAAGGAAATAGTAAGACTTGGAAATACTGCTCTTAAAAATCTTGAGTTATCCTGTGATGTAATTCTTAGAAAGGGCAGCAAAGAGAATATTGAAAAAGTTCTTTCAAGAGAAAAGAAGATTGATGAGCTGACAAGCGCAATTACAAAGTTTATGGTAAAGCTTACCAATTCAGATATTACAACTAAAGAAAATGCTTATGTTACAAGTCTTTTCCATGCCGTACACGACTTGGAAAGAATAGGCGACCATTGTGAAAATATGGCTGAATTTACTCAGTCTATGATTGATGATGATTTGGAATTTTCCGATTTGGCAAAGGACGAGCTTTCCGAAATGTTTCAGGAAACTCAAAAATGTGTACGCAATTCTATTATAGCATTAGAAGATAATGATATAGACTTTGCTGAAAAGGTTATTAAAGAGGAAGAAAGGGTAGACAACCTTGAGAAAAATCTTCGTCAAAAGCATATTGAAAGATTGAAGGACAATCTTTGCAGTCCTTTGGTTGGTGTTATATTCCTTGATGTTTTAACCAATATGGAAAGAGTGTCTGACCTTGCTCTTAATGTTGCCCAGGTTGTTATTAAGAATAATATGAATAAATAAAATAAAAAATGAGTTCTTGAAAATTTAATCAGGAACTCATTTCTGCTATTTGGAATAATATTCGTCTTTTTGTGCCTGCCAGTATTCCCTATCTTTTTCAGTTATTTTTCTGATTACCTTACAGGGGTTGCCTGCTGCTACAACATCAGAGGGAATATCTTTTGTAACAACGGAGCCTGAACCGATAACAACATTGTTTCCTATGTTAATGCCGGGATTTATAACAACGCTTCCACCTATCCACACATCATTGCCTATTGTGACAGGCTTACCGTATTCCAGCTGTGAGCTGCGAATTTCCGCATCAATGGGATGTCCTGCCGTATAAATACATACTCTTGGACCAAGCATAACATTATTTCCTATAATGATTTTGTTTACGTCTAAAAAAAGACAGTCAAAATTTGCATAAAAATTATTGCCTATGTATATATTTGTGCCATATTCGCAGCGGAAGGGCGGTTCAATATAGCAGTTCTTATCTACTGAGCCAAAAAGCTCTTTAAGTATATCAGCTCTTTCCAAGTAATCCTCTGTGGCATTAAATTTCTTTATAAGCCTTTGGGGCTTAATATGAGCCATTTCAAGCTCTTTATCAACCCTGTACAGCTTACCACTTAACATTCTTTCTTTTTCTGTCATAGCCTCTCCTTAATAGCCTCTCCTTATAAAAAGGGGAGCATTTAATATGCCCCCTTAAAATTATAATGCTTTTTTAAATACGTCAACCTTGTCTGTTTTCTCCCAAGGTACATTAATGTCTGATCTTCCAAAGTGACCGTAAGCCGCAGTCTGCTTGTAAATAGGACGTCTTAAATCAAAGTTCTTAATTATGGCAGCAGGTCTTAAATCAAAGTTTTTGTTAATGATTTCAACGATTTTCTCGTCTGAAATTTTGCCTGTGCCGTAAGTATTTACAAGTATGGAAAGAGGCTTTGCAACGCCTATGGCATAAGCAAGCTGAATTTCACACTTTTTAGCAATACCGCTTGCAACAATATTTTTTGCAACATATCTTGCCGCATAAGCTGCTGAACGGTCAACCTTTGTTGGATCCTTGCCGCTGAAAGCACCGCCGCCGTGGCTTGCATAACCGCCGTAGGTATCAACAATTATCTTTCTGCCTGTTAAGCCACAGTCACCCTGTGGACCGCCTATTACAAATCTGCCTGTTGGGTTAATGTAGTACTTAGTATTTTCATCAAGTAATTCAGCAGGCAATACGGCTTTAATTACCTTTTCAATAATATCCTTTTCAATTTGGCTGTGTTCGATTTCAGGTGCGTGCTGTGATGAAATAACAACACTATCAATTCTTACAACCTTGTCATCGTCATACTCAACTGTTACCTGACTTTTGCCGTCAGGTCTTAAATAGTCAAGAGTACCGTTCTTTCTTACCTCGCTAAGCTTTTTTGTAAGCTTATGTGCATAGTAAATAGGAGCAGGCATATAGTCCTCTGTTTCATCACAGGCAAAGCCAAACATCATACCCTGATC
This sequence comes from uncultured Eubacteriales bacterium, assembly GCA_902497185.1. Lineage (GTDB taxonomy): Bacteria > Bacillota > Clostridia > Lachnospirales > CAG-274 > Gallispira. The sequence goes on from CABVEG010000122.1 coordinate 5,323, forward strand.
ACCTGCACCTGTATCATTGGCATCAGCCTCACCATCTCTTGCCTCAAGAGATGAATTAACACCCTGTGCAATGTCAGGGCTTTGTCCCTTTAAGGATGTAAGAACAGAGCAGCTGTCACAGTCAAAGCCGTACTTAGCTCTGTCATAGCCTATTTCTCTAACGGTTTCTCTTGCAATTTCATCAATATCAACATAGCAGTTAGTAGTAACCTCACCTGCTATCATAATTAAGCCTGTGGAAGTCATAGTTTCGCAGGCAACTCTTGCCATAGGGTCTTTTGCAATAATGGCATCAAGTATTGCGTCTGAAATCTGGTCACAGATTTTATCGGGATGTCCCTCTGTAACAGATTCGGAAGTAAAAAATCTCTTCATTAATAATTCTCCTTTCATTTTATACAGCTTATCTTAAACAGGGCATAAAAAAAGCCCCTCTTATTTGGGCTTATTCTAAAACTCATCTTTCGGAATAAACCGCAGG
>CABVEG010000123.1 GCA_902497185.1 uncultured Eubacteriales bacterium
AATTTACTTTATTTTTACATAAACAGAGGAATGAAAAATATTTCCCTCGGGCTCAAATCGGGCATTTCCTTTATGCTTTATGCTTATTGACTGTATAGAAGAAAGACCTATGCCGTAGTCATTGCGCTTGCTTGAAAGAAATTTTCCGTTTTTTGAATTTACTTCTCCGTTAAAGCTGTTATCCATTGTTATTGTTAAAATGTCATATTGAATACTGCTTTTTAATGTAATAAATTTTTGTCCCTTTTCTATACGTTTGCAGGCCTCTACGGCATTTTCCAATAAATTGCCGAATATTACGCAAAGGCTGTTGTTATCAATACTTTTACTTTCCTGTGGAATTACAAGCCTGACAGTAAAATCTATTCCGTTCTGCTCGCAAATATAGGCATAGCGTGAAACAATAGCATTAACTGTGGGATTATCGCAGTATGTTTTTACTGCCTTAGGTATATTTTGAATTAAAGTATCAATATAGCTGCAAAGCTCTTTGTTGTCCTTACTTGCCATTGCCTTAATTGCCGTTAATTGGTGGCGCAGGTCGTGCTGCTGTTGTTTTGTCTGCTTGGCAGTTTCCGCTATAAGAAGAGAGCGCTTTTGCTGTTCTTCTATTTGAATTTCCATAAGCTTCATTTCATGGGTTAGCTGTTTTTGACGGCGGCTTGCGTAAATTGCGTCCTTTATATATAATCCGCTTGTAATACAGGAGAATATTATAAAAAACAATACACCTAGCTGAAACATAGAAGAAAACATATAAGTAAATTTAATTTGGTAATTAAATACTTCCGTAAGGGCGGAAAGTGCAAGTATTGCAATGGGGAGCAAAAATCTCTTTGCCCTTATATTTTTGTAATGCCAATATTCCCATACTGTCAAAAAAGTTAAAGTTAAAAGAACAAGGGGCGTAAGCACGTGTATAAAATATTTGCTTATGAAAAGAGGAACAATGCCCAAAAGCTGTAAGAGTAGTGCCACTGATGAAACAATGGTCATAATAACAGCCATGGTAAATACCGGCTTTGGTTTTTTAAAATCGACGATGTACATAGAAAAGTACAAAATCGGTACGGAAAGTGTAAACAGTCCTATAAAGGCAAACAAATAGAGAAGGGCAGGGTTTTTAATAATAAGTAAGGTAATATTACATTCACCGAATGCCCAAATACCGCTTGCAAAAGAAAAGGCTCCAAGCCATAAAATTATACGTCCCTGAGGTTCAAAAATCATAACTGAAACAGCAATAATAATAAGCAGAATGCCTAATATAATTTCCAATAATGAAAAAATGAACATAATTCCCATTTGGTGAAGCAGTTCATAGGCAACGTCAAGGCTGTTTCCCATAATTATAGGGTGTATTGTCATACTACCTGTATCAGATGGTGAAAATTCAATTCTGATGTCAGCATTTCCCTCACCTATGTTAAGAGGGATTATATTAGTCTCCGTTGCCGGATATTTCATAAATGGGGGATAATTATTCATATCGCCTTGTTGGAGGAGCAATTTGTCATTTACATATATTTTTGAAGAAGTATATACGCTTTTTATGTAAAGAACATCTCCCGATTTGGAATTAATGTTTGTCTTGAGAGTGACAGAGGTGTCCTTGGGAAGATTTGTAAGTTTGTAAGGCAAATGAACAGACTGTGCCTCATTGTTTATATACAAGGTTACATTATTAAGAGTGACTGCATTTCCACGCTGTGTTTTATCATAGGTAAATTTATATTTAAACGCGCAAAATATCAATACCAACATAATTGTTAATAAAATCAGCTGTGAAATTACTGCGGCAAGTTTTTGTTTATTCATATGGTATCTCCCTTGTTTTGTTAAACAAAAAATCTTCATATTTTCTTTTAGAGTCGCCCATACTTTCTCTGCGAATTGGTACATTTACTCCGTTTTCCATTACAAAACATTTTAATTCCCTGTTAATGTGACGGACAAAGGCAAGATTAACGCAAAAGCTCTTATGAGTGCATATAAAATTATGTTCGGATAATTGAGGCATAAGGTCGGAGAGCTTGCCATAAATTTGTATTGTGCTGCCGTCTTTTAAATATATACAAACCTTGCGTTTTAGCTGTTCCAAGTACAAAATATTTGAAAAGGGAATTTTTTCTTCACTTCTGTTTGTATATATACGTAAAGAGGGAATATTATTTTTATTCATTAGAGCTAATTTTAATATATCCTCTATGTCTTTTTTATTAAGGGGCTTTTCTATGTATTTAAGTGCCGAAAGTCTGTAGCTTTCCAAGGTGTGTGCCGTGCTTGCGGAAATAAATGCTATGGGAACGTTATTGTCAATTTTTTTTATTTCTTTGACTGTTTCTATACCGCTCATACCGTCCATATAAATATCCATAAGCAGTAAATCAAAGGCATTGGGTCTATAGACGGAAAGCAGCTCTTCACCTCTTTTAAATAAAGAGGTGTTAATATTAAGGGGCATTTCATTTAAAATATCCATAATGTTTTGCTGTTCGTTGGAGTCATCTTCACAGACAGCAATATTTAACACTTCCATAAATTTCACTTCCGTTCCAAATAATAAATCAAAATAAGTATAATACAAAATCATAAAAAAGTCAATTTGTCAAGTACGAATTTTTACGTTAATAATGTTATTTTTCGTACTGGCAAGGTGAAAAAATAAGTGATAAAATTTGCTTAAGACTTAGACTGTTATAAAAATAAAAAAGGAGGTTATGTAAAGAATGAGAAAGTGTATAAGCAGAATTATTTCGGCTTTTGTTGCTGTGACTATGTTTTTATATTGTGTACCCTTAGGTGCTGTTTCTGCAATGGGTGTGGAAGAAATAGATGACACTCTTACTTTGGAGCAGGTTTCCAATGTAAGCAAGGTCTATGAATTGGTACCTGATACAACGACTGAAGCAAAAACAGTTGAAGATTTGGCTTTTAGGAAATATGTAACAGATCAAGTGACTGCCGATGGCTGGACGGCTTTGGGAGGCAGCACAAATTATTATGGAGAATATGACGGCTTTATTAAAAAAATGCCGGGAAATGAATGTGGCACTGAAAGTATAACATTTAGTGTTATGCCCGAGAATATGTATGAACAGACAATATATTTTGACTGGTCGGTGGATCAGGCTTTTACGGGCTTCGGTCAGTTTAAGCTGCATTTTTATCATAACGATAAGGAGGTCATAACTTACGATTTTACAAGTACGGCAAATCCTTATGGAAATATTATGTCGGAAGAATATAAATATATTCCGTCAGGAAATGAGGAAACATTTAAATGGTCTTTTGAAAAGGTTGCAACAGGTGATTGGGAAGACGATGCAGGCAGAAAATTTTATTTGGGCAACATATACCATTCAACATATGATTATTTGAGTATTTTATTGCCTGAAACAGTGGATAACGGAACATTTACCGTAAAAAGAGGAAATGAAGCTTTGGTAAGCGGCAGCAGTGTTATGATAGGAGATGAGCTTACATTTGAGTCTGTGCCAAACGAGGGCTTTGGTGTGTTATCAGGCACAAAAAGCGGAACAAAAATTCTTGAAGATTCAGATTTTGCCGAGATAGATATGACCAATGAAGTTTCCGGTGAGGGTTGGACGGCTTTAAATGAAAAAACTGAATATTACGGCAGACATGACGGTATTTATCAAGAAAAAATAGCAAAAGATTTTGAAGGAACAAAAAGTGCAAGTCTTGAGGTGGATTCTACCGAGTGCCATGGTATTAAATTTGACTGGGCCGTAAATCAGGGATTCATAAATTACGGGAAATTTATACTGCATTTTTATCACAATGACAAGGAGGTCATAACACGGGATTTTACAGAAAAAGCAAATCCTTACAGTAATATTCTTTCAGAAACCTATTACTATACTCCGTCAGAAACAGGGGACAGCTTCAGGTGGGAGTTTGAAAGGAAAAAATATACTAATTGGGGTGATAGGGAAGGAAGAAAATTTTATTTGGGAAGAATTATGTTAATCTCAAACACATATGAGCCTGAGCCTCCTGTATTTGAAAAGTTAAAGACTGTAAGTATATCAGAATATGAAAACGGCAGTGTTGAAATTGAGGATAATAATGTTTTTGTTGATTCCTTGGCAGTATTAACTGCAAAGCCTGATGATGGTTATGTTTGTTCAGATATAACAGTAACAGATGAAAACGGAAATATTGTTGAGGTAACAGAGCTTGGCAATGATCAATACAGCTTTATAATGCCTGACAGCAATGTTAATGTTTCTGCAACGTTTATAAGTCTGAATTATTATATATCAACTAAAGAGGAGCTTATAAGTTTCATTGAAACAGCAAATAAGGCGCCTAAGTTAAACGGCTTTCTTGAGGCGGACATTGATATGGGCGGTGAAGAGATAGCTCCTATTCGTCCCAGCAGTGTAATTATATATGACGGCAGCAGTGAGATCACGGAGCTTGGTTATTTAGGTGAGTTTGACGGACAAAATCATAAAATATCAAACTATACTGTAAGAGTAAGCAGTGATGAAGCGTCTGCGGGGCTTTTCGGAACTGTAAGCGGTACAGTAAAAAATGTTATTATAGACAATGCGCATTATGACAATTCAGGTGAGTTTGACGGACGTTTTTCAGCACTTGTAGGTCAGCTTTTAACAAACGGCGTAATTGAAAACTGTGTTGTTGTTAATTCAACTGTGGAGGCTGACGCAAGAGTAGCAGGAGCTGTTGCAGGCTGTAATTTCGGTGGAAGCATTAATAACTGTGTTTCATTAAACAATACTGTTACAGCTGATTCGAGAATAGGAAACTTGGTAGGTGACAATGGCAACGGTAAAAAGCTGGTGGGTACTGTTACAAATTCTTATTCGGACAAGAGTGTAGTGGGAACTACAAGTAAAAGCTTAAAGGGAAATACATCAAATTGCAGGGACAATGTTACAGACATTAATCAAATAGCATATTTGCTGAATACTCAAAACGGTACGACAGAAAACAGCGGTATTTGGTCTGCTTCAAGTGAATATCCAATAGGGGCAGATGAATCAAACAAGGCTGTTTACGGAATAATTGAGTATAAAAACGGTGTTGTTACAAACACATATTATGTTAAAGGCGGAGCTACTTTTACATTTGATGACAAGGAATATTATACAAATGTTATGTTTAATAATGAGAGCATAGCAGCTGAAAACGGTGTGTATTCAATTATTGTGCCCGAACAGGACAGCAGAATTGATATAAACACTGTTGATTGTGAAATATACAATGTAAACGGAGATACACCGTCTGCAACGATTTTCAGCGGAGGAAGTGCAAATGCAACAGTTGTTTTTGCGGCATATGACACAAACGGTAAGCTGTTAAGCTTTGATGTTAGGGAAAATGTAAAGCTTAACATAGGAGAGAACAGCTGTTCACCAACAGAAAAATTTAATGTTGACGGAGCAGACAAGATAACGGTAATGCTTTGGGATAATGTTCAAAATATGAAACCGTTGTGCGAAGCTGCTGATGCTTCTCTTATAAAATAAAAAGAGAATAAGTTGAAATAAATTAATCATTTTAAAAGAGCAATCTCAAGGTTGCTCTTTTTCGATATAAATATTTTACAAAATACTATAAATATTGAATAAAAAATATCATCAGAAGCAACACTTTTTGAACTGCATGAAGCAATTATTGATTGAAAAACAAATGGCAAAACCTACAATGCACAGAGTTAATGCAATAGATGTAACAAGACCATATACATTTTTATTTGTGTGGAATGGTTTACCTGTTGTAGGTTAT
>CABVEG010000124.1 GCA_902497185.1 uncultured Eubacteriales bacterium
TACATATTAATAAAAAGGGCTTTTGCACAGCAAAAGCTCTTTTTATTTACAATAGGAGGAAAACAATGTCAAATATTAACGGTTTTGAATTTATTAAAAACTCCATACCCATAGAGCCTGAATTAAGGTTTAAAGGAAATAGTATTGAAGAATTTAATGTTTGGAAAGAAATTACAAAAGATAAATTAAAGGAAATAATGGGACTTAATTTAATGGAGGCTGTTCATTTAAATTTCAGAGAAGTTAACATTGAGAAAAATGATAAATATATTTTAAAAAAATGTTTAATTGATACTATGGATAATCTTGCAATGCCTTTTTACGTTTTGGAGCCTGAAAATAAAAATGGCAGTGCGGCTATTGCTATACATGGTCATGGCAGTGATGGCAAGGAAGGTTTGGTTGGTAATGAGGCAGAAAGTTATAAAAGTAGTATTGAGAAGTTTAATTATACATATGCTTATGAATTAGCAGACAAGGGCTATACTGTATTTGTGCCTGATTTGTTAGGCTCAGGTGAAAGGAATTTGGGCATATATAAAGATAAAACAGCAGAGTGTAATGATTTAAATAATGCCCTTATAAGTCTTGGTATGAGCCTACAGGGAGTTATGTTGTTTGAGAATATGCGTCTTGTTGAATATATATATCAATCAGGTTATAATGAAATTGTTTGTTGTGGATTTTCAGGGGGAGGACATAGTGCATTATGGCTTTCTGTTATGGAGGACAAAATAAGTAAGGCTATTGTAAGTGGATTTTTCCATAGCTTTAAGGATACCTTAATTTATCAAAACCGATGTGGATGTAATTTTATACCATATCAATGGAAGTATGTTGATATGGGAGATATTCTTGCGTTGGCTGCACCTAAGGAAATTTATATTGAAGTAGGTAATGAGGATAAATTAAATGGCACCAGAGGCATTGAGGGTGTTTTTGAACAGATTGAAATTGCCAATAAATGTTATGGATTATTTAATAAAAAGATTGATATTAATATTTGTAACGGTGTACATAAATGGTATGGAAGTCATATGGATAAAATATAGTGTATAGGAGTAAATATGATATATAATATGAAATTAAATCCTGAGCCTTTTAATATGATAAAATCAGAGCAAAAGACTATAGAGCTCAGACTTAATGATGAAAAAAGAAAAAATATTAGGGTTGGGGATGTTATTGAATTTACTAATAGCGAAAATATTGATAAAAAGATTTTAACCAAAGTTATTAATGTGTACAGGTTTAATTCATTTGATGAGCTTTACAAAAAACTTCCTTTGGATAAATGTGGTTATTTAAAGGAAAATATAAATACAGCCAGTCCATCTGACATGGAGAAATATTATTCTGTTGAAGAGCAGAGTAAATATGGTGTACTTGGAATTGAACTGAAAGTTTTAACTAATAAAACTGAAGAGGTTAAAAAATGATTATACTTATAGCAGGCAGTACTCATACAGGTAAAACATTATTGGCGCAAAAGCTCCTTGAAAGATATAAATTTCCCTATATATCTATTGATCATATTAAAATGGGACTTATAAGAAGTGGAATTTGTAAATTTACACCTGAAAGCAGTGATGCTGTACTTACACCTTATTTGTGGAATATAGTCAAGGAAATAATTAAAACAGCAATAGAAAATGAACAAAATCTTATTATAGAGGGCTGTTATATTCCTTTCGATTATAAGAAATATTTTTCTACTGAATATTTAAACCATATTAAATATTTATGTATTATTTTTAGTGAAAATTACATATTAAATAATTTTGATATAATTATGGAAAACGCAAATGTTATAGAAAATCGCATAGATGACAGCTATTGTACTAAGGAAATTTTGCTAAAAGAAAACAATGAGAATTTAAAGCAGTGTAAAGAAAACAACTGTAGGTATATATTGATTGATAATGAATATAATATAGAATTTCAGTCAATATTAGAATAATTTATATATAAGAAAATTAATGTAAAAAAATCTTTTATATTGTAAAATGGGTTGCAAAGCCTATTGATAATATGTTACAATAAACGTAAATAATATATGGAGGTTAGTGATAATGGCAATTATAAATATTTTGGACTGCGGTGCTGTTGGCGATGGTAAGACTTTATGTACAAAGGCAATAGCTATGGCTGTTGATAAATGTTCAGAAGCAGGTGGAGGTACAATTTACGTTCCTGCCGGTACATATTTAACAGGTCCGATTTTCTTAAAGAGTAATATGGAGTTAAATGTTGAGGCAGGCGCAACACTTCTTTTTTCTAACGATATTGAGGAATATCCTGTTGTAAATTCACGTTGGGAAGGTGTTAAGAGAGAATGCTATGCATCCCTTATTAATGCCTATAATGAAGAAAATATATCCATTACAGGCAGAGGTACTTTAGATGGTCAGGGTCAGTTCTGGTGGGATTTATTCAGAGCTAAAGAAAATAAGTATCCAAGACCTAAAATGATTGCACCTTATGAATGTAAAAATGTATTGATACAAGGGGTTACATTAAAAAATTCTCCAAGCTGGACTATTAATACTATTCTTTGCGATAATATTACTATTGACAATGTAACAATAAATAACCCTTATGATTCACCAAATACTGATGGTATTGACCCTGAATCCTGTACAAATATTCATGTATCTAACTGTCATATTGACGTAGGTGATGACTGTATAGCCATTAAGGCTGGTACAGAGGATACAGATGAAAGGATTCCTTGTAAGAACATTGTTATTGAAAACTGCACTATGGTTCATGGCCACGGCGGTGTTGTTCTTGGCTCTGAAATGAGCGGCGGCATTGTTAATGTTACTATTTCTAACTGTGTATTTGAAAATACTGACAGAGGTATAAGACTTAAGTCAAGAAGATTCAGAGGCGGAGTTGTAGAGGATATAAGGGTTGATAATGTAATTATGGAAAATGTTCTTTGTCCTTTTATTGCTAACCTTTACTATATGTGGGGGCCAAGAGGTATGGATCCTGAAACCTGTGACAAGAATCCTGCACCTGTTACTAAGGATACTCCTGCTTTCAGAAGACTGCACTTTGCAAATATGACTTGTAAAAATGTAAATGCAGCAGCAGGCTACTTCTATGGCTTAGCTGAAATGTATGTTGAGGATTGTACATTTGAGAATGTATATATTGAAATGGCTGAAAATGGTATACCAGGCATTCCTGCAATGCTGGTTGGAGCTGAAGAAGTTAAAGAAAAGGGCTTTTATATGTGTAACACAAGAGGCATTAAGTTTAACAATGTAACAGTTGTTGGTGTTGATGGTCCTGCATTTGAAATTGAGGACAGTGAGGATATGGTATTTACAAATTGTATTAATAAGAATAATAAGTCTGACGGTGAATTAATTAAACAGACTAATGTAAAGAATTGTAAAATAATGTAATTATGTAAATTTTAGCTCCTTGTTGATTGTTTTACATCAATAAGGAGCTTTTTTAGGAGGTGTTATTGTAATGGAAAATAAAAAATCAGGAATGTTTTGTCATATTATTGCTGCAATTTTAGCAATGTTTCCTTTTGTAATTAGTTTTACATCTGAAGATGGAACTGTTTATACTCCTATGATTGCTGATTCTCCACAGCATTTGGAAATGGAAAAAGGATTTATTTTGTTTATAGCTGTAGTTGCATTAATAATTTTAGCATCAAAATTTGTCAGTATAGGTAAAAGCAAAAAAAGAATGTCGTTAGGTCTTTCTATATTTTTTGCTATATGTATAGTAATTGGCAAAAGTTATGAATCTATAGATTCATGGGGATATATTTTTAGCTCCTTTTCCGGGTTCATTGTATCTGTGGCAATTATTGCAGGTTATGCAGTAATGTTTTATTATTGCATATGTGTTTTGTTTACATTTATTGATAAATATGATTATATTATTAATAACAATGTAACACTAAAATCCTTTTCAAATAAACTTTTGAACTTTTTGGGAGAAAAAAGTTTACTTAAAATATGGTTAATTTTAATGATATTATGGCTTCCATACTTAATTATTGATTATCCTGCAGTTATTCATGCTGATTCAGGTGTTATGCTGTCTGAATTTTTGAATAAAAGTCTGTATAATCATCATCCTGTATTACAAACAATTATTTGGGGAATTTTTGTGGAATTTGGTCATAATGTTTTTAATTCCTATAATGTTGGCGTTTTTCTTTTTGTGCTTTTGCAGTTTGTATATGGCAGCTTTATTGTTTCTTTGCTTTTTGACTATGTGTATAAAAAGAAATATCCTATTATGATGATTTTTATTGCATTTTTGGTTATTGCGCTTATGCCTGCTTTCCCAAGAAATGCAACAGCGGTTTGTAAGGACTCAAATCATACGTTTTATTTTATGTTTATGATTTGGCTTATTATTAAGACTATTGATTTAAAGGAACAAATATGGACTGATGCCAAAAACAGATACTTGCTTTTGTTGTGGGTGTTAACTATACTATTTGTTGCGTTTTCAAAGAAAAGCGGTGTTTATGTTATCATATTAACGGCACCCTTCCTGTTAATATATTTGAGAAAATACACGAAGGCAGTAATTTCTGTATTTATTGCATTTATTTTAGGCCTTGGCATTTATTATGGCGGTGAGTATGCCATTGAAAATGTATGGGATATTGGTAATGACGATACAAAGGAAATATATTCAATACCTTTCCAGCAGACTGCAAGATTTGTACGGGATTATGGTGAGGATGTTACGGCAGAGGAAAGACTAATAATTGATAAAATATTAGATTATAATGCTTTACCTGAATTATATAATCCGGAGCTTTGTGATCCTGTAAAAAACAGCTTTAAACAGGACTCAACAGATGAGGATTTTTCTGAATATTTAGGAGTATGGTTTAGTCAGTTCTTTAGGCATCCGAGTGTATATATTCAGGCAACATTAAACAATATATACGGATATTTTTACCCTGAAAATATAGGATATTATAGTGATTTATTCTTTATGACACAATGTGTGGATGATAATAAAATATTTGCACCGGAAGGCTTAAAGGCTGCGTCTGAAAAATTGTGTGATATTAATATGAAATCAAGGAAACTTCCTGTTATTGGACTTTTTTCAAGTCTTGGTTTTTTTGTGTGGATGGATATATTAATAATGCTTTATTTTATGCTCTATAAAAAAGACAGAAAGTTTGCCGTATATAATATACCGGTTATAGTGACACTCCTTATTTGTATTGCTTCACCTGTAAATAATACAATGAGATATGGTTTGCCAATAATGTTTATGGTGCCTATACTTTTTTGTATGTGTTTTAAAAATAATGAAAATTAATTGTATTTGAGGTGTAATATGATTGCTGAAGAAAATTTAATTGTACTTAAAGACAGTAAGGGCAATGAAATTGAAATGGAGTTTCTTGACCTTATTGAATATGGTGGTCATGAGTATGTTGTTATGGCTGAGGATGGAGCTGATGAAGTGATTATTATGGAGCAGGTTTCCAATAAAGACGGTGAAACAGCTACATATGAAGATGTACTTAATGATGAGGTTGTAAATAGAGTATTTGAAATTTTTAAAAAACAATTTGAATAAATTTTGCTAAGTTAAAGTATTTGATCCCCAATCTGCTAATACAGAAATCCCTTTAGGCAATCTGCACTTACTTTGCCTAAAGGGAGGGGAAAAGCTCTGTTAGTAGAAAACTTCCTGTTTAATAATAAGTAATTATTTATTACAACCAATGTGTAAATAAAATCTTTTTAAATTATGATAGCTGTGAT
>CABVEG010000125.1 GCA_902497185.1 uncultured Eubacteriales bacterium
TGCTTGGGCGAGCAGCAAAACAAGGTTTTGCGACCAGCCTCGGTCGGGCAAAGCTCTTACAAGCAACTTTGCTACGCAAAGCAAGTCCCGTATATTTCGGGATTGCAAACCTGTGGATTAAAGTCTGCGACGCTTTTTGAATTACGGTTTCGCAACTAAATTCACTATTTCTTGAAAAATCTAGTTTTTTGACAGTCTGGTTTATTTCATTTTTTTCAAAATTACTGTTTTGGGCATTTTGTCCATATATTTCCTACTGCAAAAGGATAAATTGGTTATAGTAGGTACTTGATAAATTAAAATAATGGTGTTAAAATAGTAATAATGCGGTAATGTTTATTTTTTTTAATAATATAAATTTTAAGGAAAGAGTGGAAAAAAATATTATGATCAAGACCAGAGATGATATTAGAAATATAGCTATTATTGCTCACGTTGACCACGGCAAAACTACATTGGTTGACGAGCTTTTAAAGCAGAGCGGTACGTTTAGAACAAATCAGGTTGTCAGAGAAAGAGTAATGGACAGCGGTGATATTGAAAGAGAAAGAGGTATCACTATACTTTCTAAGAACACATCTGTTTACTATGAGCATACTAAAATTAATATTGTAGATACTCCGGGACATGCTGACTTTGGCGGTGAAGTTGAGCGTGTACTTAAAATGGTAAACGGTGTTGTACTTGTGGTAGATGCTTATGAAGGTGCAATGCCACAGACTAAGTTTGTTTTAAGAAATGCGTTATCTCTTGGTTTGCCTGTAGTTGTATGTGTAAATAAGATTGACAGACCTGAGGCAAGACCTGATGAGGTTGTTGATGAAATTCTTGAATTATTTATGGAGCTTGATGCTACAGACGAGCAGCTTGATTCTCCTTTTGTATTTGCATCAGCAAAGCTGGGTAAGGCAGGCTTAACACCAGAAGAGGCTCTTAATGCAGAAAATATGAAGCCATTGTTTGACACTATTGTTGAGCATATTCCTGCACCTCAGGGTGATCCTGATGCTAATTTACAGATGCTTGTAACAACTATTGATTATAATGAATATGTAGGTAAAATAGGTATCGGTAAAATTGAACATGGTACTGTTAAGGTAAATGACGAGGTTTGTATTGTAAATTACCATGAGCCTGAAAAACTTATTAAGCTTAGAGTTACAAAGCTTTATGAATATGAGGGACTTGAAAGAGTAGAGGTTAAGGAAAGTACAATAGGCTCTATTGTTGCTGTTTCAGGTATGCCTGATATTCACATTGGCGATACTATTGCAGGTATTGAGAATCCTGTTGCTTTAGAGGTAAACAAGATTTCAGAGCCTACACTTTCAATGACCTTCCATGTTAATGATTCTCCTTTTGCAGGTCAGGAAGGTAAATATGTTACTTCAAGACACCTTAGGGACAGACTTATGAAGGAGTTAAATACCGATGTTTCATTAAGAGTTGAGGACACTGATGTTGCAGAGGCATTTAAGGTAAGCGGCAGAGGTGAACTTCATTTATCAATTCTTATTGAAACAATGAGAAGAGAGGGCTATGAATTCCAGGTTTCAAGACCTGAGGTTCTTTATAAAAAAGATGAAAACGGCAAGAAACTTGAGCCAATGGAGCTTGTTACTATTGACGTGCCTGAAGAATATGTAGGTTCTGTTATTGAAAAACTTGGTGTTCGTAAGGGCGAAATGGTAAATATGGCTCCAAGTCATTCAGGCTATACAAGAGTTGAGTTTAATATTCCTGCAAGAGGCTTAATAGGCTACAGAAATGAGTTTATGACCGATACAAGAGGTAACGGTATTATGAACAGTCAGTTTAACGGTTATGAACCTTTTAAGGGTGATATTCCATCAAGAAGTCAGGGCTCTCTTGTTGCAAGTGAAACAGGTGATGCTGTTGCTTACGGTCTTTTTAATGCACAGGAAAGAGGAGATCTTTTTATAGGTGCAGGTACTAAGGTTTATATGGGTATGGTTGTAGGCAGAAATGCAAGAATTGAAGATATGCCTATTAACGTTTGTAAGAAAAAGCAGCTTACCAATACAAGAGCATCAGGCTCTGACGATGCATTAAAACTTACACCACATATTGTAATGAGTCTTGAACAGTGTATTGATTTTATTTCTGATGATGAGCTTGTAGAAGTAACTCCGGAATCATTAAGAATCAGAAAGAGAATTCTTGACCCTGTTGAAAGAAGAAAGGCTGCAAGAAATAATTAAGAAATAGAGGGAGAGCAAAGCTCTCCCTTTAATGACTACAGATAAAGGTGATGAAATGGGGAATAATCAGAAAAATAATAATTTATTAGGCGGCTCTTTTGTTAAAATGGCGGCAATACTTGCAGGAGCAGGGCTTGTTGTAAGATTTATAGGCTTCTTATACAGACTGCCCCTTACCAATATGATTGGTGATGAGGGCAATGGTATTTATGCCGCAGGCTACAATATTTATAACTTCTTTCTTATTATGAGTTCAGCAGGTCTGCCTGTTGCCATATCCAGAATGATAGCAGAAAAACTTGCCCTTGAGGAATATAGCAATGCAAGAAAGATATTCAGGGTTTCTATGCTGGCATCAGGAGGTTTAAGTTTGCTTTTTGCCATACTTATGGCTGTGGGAACATATATTTTTCAGCGATATTGTATTGCAACAGGAAACACTGATAATTTATGGTATCCTAGTGTATGGTGTCTTTACACTCTTTCGCCTACTATATTTATTGTAGGTGTTATGGCTGTGTACAGAGGATATTTTCAGGGCTTTCACCAGAAAGGCACGGGTATAGGCGCTCTTTCTGGTCTTATTATTCTTATGATTTTTTATGTAAAGACTATTAAAAAGAGAAATGAAATTTTTGCACTGGATAAAAAGAATTACAGAGTTGAGGGCAGTGGAGAAATAGTTTCTAATCTTGTTAAGATTGCAGTTCCCGTTATTACCGGTACGGCTATTTTTTCAATGACTAATTTTGTGGATATGGTTATGGTTAATTCAAGACTTGCAGCAGCAGGCTTTGACCATAATACCATTGTTAAACTTTACGGTCAGCTTAATGGCAAATATGTTACCCTTTCTACAATGCCTGTTGCCATATCAACGGCAATAGCAACTGCTGTTATACCAAGTATTGCAGCAAGTATGGCAAGAAAGGAGCACAGTATTGTTCAGTCAAAGGTAGACACTGCCCTTAGAGTAACAATGATGATTTCCATTCCTGCCGCAGGCGGTTTGGGAGCATTGGGCACGCCTATACTTGCTATGCTTTTCCCCAGATATGCAGAGGGCGGTTCATTGATTACGGTAGGTTCAATAAGTGTAATTTTCCTTGCATTAAGTCAGATTTCAACAGGTGTTTTGCAGGGAATAGGCAAGGTTAAAACTCCTGCATTTAATGCTCTTTGGGGTGCTCTTGTAAAGATTCCCGTAAACTACGTCCTTATAGCAATACCTCAGATAAATATTATAGGTGCAGTTATAAGTACAACTGTCTGCTACATAGTATGTAGTATACTTAATTTCAGAGCTTTGGTTAAGACTACAGGTGTTAAGCCTGATTATACAGGTATGCTTTTAAAGCCGGGATTTTCTGCCTTGTGTATGAGTATTTGCGCTGTTGCTGCTTATAGGGGTATTTACTGCCTTGTTCCAAGTAATACATTTGCAACCTTGGCGGCAATACTTATTGCAATAGTAGTTTATGTTATTGTAATGATACTTGTTAAGGGCTTTAAGAGAGAAGATTTAAAAATGATGCCTGCAGGAACAAAACTTATTGGCTTTTTGGAAAAGATTAATCGTATATAGGAGGGCTTTATGGAAGGTTTAATTGATTTTATGCTTAATCTCCTTAATGGACTTAATAAGGATTTGACAATTTTTATTATTTCAATGATACCTATTTTGGAGCTTAGAGGCGGTATGATTGCAGCAAGTATTTTAGGAGTACCTTATGTAAGAGCATTGATTTTATGTATAATAGGCAATATTATTCCTATTCCTTTTATACTTTTGTTTATAAATAAAATTTTTGAATTATTAAAGAATTTTAAATTAACCAAGGGTATTGTGGAAAAACTTGAAAACAGAGCCATGGGTAAAAGTGATAAAATTCAGAAATATGAATTTTTGGGAATACTTCTTTTTGTAGGTATACCTTTGCCGGGAACAGGCGCATGGACGGGTTCATTAATTGCGGCACTTTTGAGAATTAAATTGAGAAAGGCTGTACCTGCCGTGTTTTTGGGTATATTGATGGCAGCGGCAATAATGAGCTTTATTGCCTATGCAATACCTTATATTGTTATGAGTTTTTAGTAAAGTAAAAAAGTGCCTTTTCGGCACTTTTTTACTTTATATTTAACTGTTCTTTAAGTGCATTTTGAAGGGTTTGTGAAAAGTTTATTCCTTGTTCTGTTGCAGCCTTGTTAAGCCATGCAGGAATAGTTAAAGTTTTTTTCACGGATTTCTCAAAATGGTTTTTTGCATATTCTGCCACATCTACAGCTATCATATTAACAAAGGATTCGTCAGAAGAAATATCCAATTCATTTTCAATAGATTTAATATTAATATCATGAATGCCGGAGGGCTTAGGAATATCCTCATTATCTTTTTTACAAGTGTACAAATATCCTGCAAGACAGTCAACAGCCATTTCCATAGTTTCCTGAAGATTGCTGCCGCAGGTTGAAAGCCAGTTTAAATCCGGAAATACAACGGAGTATCCGTTTTCTTCCTTAAAAAAACAAGCCGGATATACAGATAACATATAAATAACCTCCTTATAACCGCAAGCAGGATTATTTTAACCCTGCCTGCTTTAAGATGGAAATTTCAGTGCCTCTTGGTAAGTCTTTACTATGAAATGGTATTGTGACCTTACCTTTTTTAGTAGGGTGTATGTAGTGTCTGTGAGAACCTGTCTGAGATTTAAACACCCACCCGTCTGCAAGGATAATTTTTTCCATCTCGCTTGGTTTCTTAGGCATTATTATTTCCTCCTTGCAATATTATTATACTCAATAATACGTATTATGTCAATACGTATTATAAAAAGGTGATAAGTAAAAAAGTGCCCTTTCGGCACTTTTTTATTTTGCAAATAATAATGAAGGAGGAATCTATATAAACATCCATATTTTCGTTTGGATAGGAATTTTTTTATGCAATACCTTCGCTGAAATAATCCAAAATACCCATATATATTGCCCATGCAAGTTTTTCCTGATATTCATCACTCATCAGCTTATCGTGTTCAACACTGTTGCTTAAAAAGCCGCATTCTACAATCACACTGGGTATTTTAATTTGTTTGAGTACATAATAGTTGTTATTTGCTTTTGCAACCCTGTCATTGTCAATATCCACTACTTCCTTAAGCCTTGACTGAATTAACGATGCAAGTCGTTTGCCTTCTTCAGAGCCCTTGTAATAAAACACCTGTGCACCCTTTGCATTTCCGCTTGGAAAGGAGTTTTGATGAATACTTATAAAAAGGTCTGCATTGCCGCTGTTTGCAATATCAGCTCTGCTTTTTAGGTCCTGCCTTTTATTTTCGGAAAGAGATGAGTCTTCAACTCTTGTAGTCTGTATGACTGCACCACCCTGTTCAAGGAAAGCTGAAAGCTTTTTTGCAATGGAAAGATTAATTGTCTTTTCAGTTACACCGTCTGATGCTACCTTTCCGGGGTCAAAGCCGCCGTGACCTGCATCTATAACTATACATCGTTTATCTACAGGCATAGAGGATACG
>CABVEG010000126.1 GCA_902497185.1 uncultured Eubacteriales bacterium
GGTTCATCAAGCAGCAAGACTGTAACCACTACAGAGACAACTACCGAGACTGCAACAGAAGCTAAAGCAGAGGCAACTACAGAAAGCAATGCAAACGATCAGGAAAGCAGTGACAGGTTTGTTGATATTTCTGACCACTGGGCAAGAGAAATTATTAATACGATTGCAGATACAAATATTGTAAGTGGTTATGAGGATAATACCTTTAAGCCTAATAACAGTATTACAAGAGCTGAATTTTTAACTATTCTCTATAACAGCGGACTTGCTGATACATCAGATGCTGATACCGACATATCATTTGCGGATGTTACGGGTAATGAGTGGTATTATAACTATATTAAATGGGGTGCTGAAAATAACCTTATTGTAGGTTATGAGGACAACACATTCAGAGGCAATAATGTTATTTCAAGACAGGAAATGGCAGTAATTATAAGTAAATTTATTGAGCTTACAGGAATTGAGCTTGATAGATCTGAATCTATTGAATTTGTCGATAATGATACTATTGCACATTGGGCTAAGGAATATGTTGATACAATTTCAGCCTACGGAATTGTAAAGGGTGATAACAATAATTGCTATCTTCCAAATAAGGATCTGACACGTGCCGAAACGGCTGTGATCATAAATCAATTAATCGGATAAGGAAGGAGGAAAAATTATGAGTGATAAGGAAAAACTTGAAAATCCTGAGCTTGAGCCTATTGAGGACGAGGAGCTTGAAGAAGTGATAGGGGGCGGTAATGGATTAAATCCGCCAAGAGTTGATATTCATCCTTATGATGATGATGTTAAGAGCAGAATGTAATTTTTGTAATTTCATCTTATAAAAATTAAGTTTATATGCCGGAGTTATTAATAGACCTTATGTCTGTTTCTAACTTCGGTATTTTTTATGAAAAATGTTATTTATTGTATTTTTGTCAACAAGTAACAATATTTGTCGAAGATATTTTTTAAATACTGGTTGATAACGTTTGAGTTTAGTGTTATAATAAATATAGTTACAATATGACTGCTTAAATATATAATAGCAGACTGTTTATAAAAACTGTTATTTAAGCTGATTATACTTCAAAATGAGGAGGAACATTATGAAAAAAGGATTAGTTAGCAGCATTGTAGTTTTAATTTGTGTATTTATTATGGGGATTTGTGCAAATGCCGATACGGTAAATGAACGTAGCTGGTATTTTAAAGATGCTGAATTTGAAGCACTTAGCGGACATAATGAAAATGAACCAATAACCATAAATGGATTGACTATAGGCAAAGGTTGTCAGAATAATGAATATAAGGGACATGTTAAAGTCTTTTTTTTTGAAAGATCAATATATACAATGGCTAATGGCAATAGAGATGAAGGATATATAAAGTTTTCCGTAAGCGGTGATACGGATATTCATATTTTGGGTGTATCAAAATCCCGTACTGAGAACAGAGTTCTTAGTATTTATTCAACATCAAATAAAGTTACAGGCAGCTTGACAATAACACCGAATACAGAAGATTACATATATAAATACAGGGGCAGTGCAAGTGATATATATTTATACACGGCAGGTGGTGGAGTGAGAATATATGGAATTACAGCAAAAAACTACAATTCATCTGAGAGTGAGTATCCACCTTTAGGAGAAGAAGAAAAGAATGTATGGGATATTAAAGATTATTCTTCTTATGCAGGAGAAATAACACAGGATATAAATTTGAATGGAATGAATATAAAGGCTACTACAAGTTATCCCGTAAAACTTGAAGGAATGTACAGTAGTCATGAGCCTTATGGATATGAGAAAGACTGGTATGTAAATCTTATGGGAGTTTCAAAAAATGAAAGCAGACAAATGAGTTTTCCTGTAAATAAAAATTCAGATGTATACATAACAGCAAGGGCAGCTGATGGAGAATCAACAAGAAAGTTGGTTATTTGGAATAGGTATTATGGTACGCCTAATACAAATCTTGGTGGAGATATATTAAATATAGGAACAAATATAGAAACCTATAAAATCAGTTACTATGGAGACGGAGAGGTATTTAATATATGTTCACAGGATTCGGGAATAAAGATATATAAAATTTCTGTAGTCCCAAGAGTAAATAAGGTTATTAATTATAAAAAGTGGGACATAAGCGCTAACAACAGCTTTTCAACAGGAAGTTATACAAACAGCACAATTGATGGATTAAATATAATAAATGCTACTGTAGAAAACAGTGCAGCTACAGGTAATCAAAAGGCAATTCATATAAAGAGCAAACCTTATAACGATGCCGAAGGAGGAATGTTGAAATTTGATTTGTCTGATAGTTCAAGACCGAGAGGAACTGCCGTCAAGAGAACGATAAACATAAAGGCAAAATCAGCTTATGATGAAGAAATGAAGCTTATACTTATAAATTCTGATGATTATATTATTGGTGCGACAAATCTCACTACTGATATTAAGGAATATAAGTTTGATTATACAGGTACATATGACAGTATATATGTGTACAGTTACTATCCTAATAATAGAAAAAGTGCAGGTGCATATATTTACAGCATTGATAATGGAATTAAGATTGCAGAATGCCCCGAAGACTATTCAAGAACTGTATCAGTAACTAAGGGACAAAAATATCAGTATTATTTTACGGCAGGCAATATTGATGCAGATGCTTTTACTTATAAAATAAGTTATAACAAGGATGCATTAATTCCAAAGTACATAGGCTATGGTGATGGTAATGATAATTATAGCACAGACGGTATAAATATAATTAAGAAAGAAAACGGTGAGATAATATACACCATTGAAAATAAAAACAGCAATTGGAGTGGAGTAACGGTTTCAGTAATATTTGAGGCAAAATCAGGAGGCAATACAACTATTGGATTTATAGCTGAACCTATCATATAAGGGGGAATACAAATGAGGAGAATTAAAGGCATATTATCTAAAGTATTGTTTATTGTAATCTTTTTAGAATGTCTTGGCAGCAGCAATACTTTAGCATTGGCAGGAGAACTTGACAACATCAGTGTTTTTGAAATGGAAGTAAACAAAGCTGATGAAAACATAAGTTCAGGCGCCGTATTTATTGAGTCTGCTGTAATTGAAAATGAAAGCAATACTATAGATGAATATGTTGAAAATATTTTGATGGCACATACATATTACAGTGAACTTACTGAAAGTGAAAAGATTACCATAAGGCAAAACTTAGGTCTAAGAGAAGACACAATGACGGCATTGTGTGATAGTGGCTACACTATAGAGGAGTCACGCAAAAAGGCTGTAATTATGCAGCAGTTAAGATTATCTGTTAAAGATATGCTTGCTATGATTGAAGCCTATGGAAGTGAGAAAAAAGCAAGCAGTGAGGCATTGAAATACAGAAGAAGTCAGTATGACTATATTGATTTTTATGATGATGCAACTGAATCAGATATGGAATTCCTTATGGTGAAAGGGTATGAATTTGAAGCAGCTGTTAATATATGTGCAGTTAAAAAATGTCTTTCACCTGCTGATGAAATTGAATCAGGCTCAGCCCTTACAGTAATGGATATGACAGCATCAGATTCAGCCGTAGCGGTAAGTGGTGCTGATTTAAACAGCATAGCTAAAAAGTATTGTATCAATCCGATAGTACTTAAGGAAATGCTTGATAAAGCCGGTATTAAGGCTAATGAATTTGAAACTGTTTTTGAAGAATATAAGTTAAAGCACAAAATGCTTCCAATTCCAAGCATTATGGCTGTAAGCAGCAGTACTGATGAGGACAGTGTGTTTTCAAGATTTATGTATGACCCGAAAATGAATTCTGCACCTTTTACGAAGGATAAAAATGTTTTGGACAGTATTTCAATATGTTCGGGTGCATTAACATATACTGATAAAGTAACAACAATACCGGGAATAAACGGAATGGATTTTGATTTAAATCTTATTTATAATTCGGATGACAGAATATCAGAAAATGACAAAAACGGTACAATGGTATGGCATTTTAACATACCAAGAGTTGAACGTAATTTTGCAGGAGAAGGTCTGTATTTACAGATGCCTGATGGCAACAGATATGCCATAGCATATGAGAGTTACAATGTAGGAGGAGGAAGATACCGCTTTGTAACAAGCTATTATGATGATATGGTGCTTGAAAATGATGAAAATGAAACTATTCCAAACTCAAAGATTATATTAAGGTGTAAAGACGGAAGGCTGATATATTTTGATAAAGGGTTTAGAGCTATAAGAATGGAGGACAGGTTTGGAAACTACATAAACATTAATCAGGGCAGTGTAAGCGGAATCCTTACAATGGAAAGCAGCTCAGGCATCAAAGTAACATCCACCTACAATAATAATATATTACCATCAATAATGACGGTAAAGGTATCAGATGCACAGAATAATGTTGTAAAAACAATTACATACAATCTTAGCTCTTTTCATCCGTCTACTAATGTTAATAATAGAGAGGCATGGTTTATAACAAGTAAAACCGATGAAATGGGAAAGAAAACGAGCTTTAGTTATAACATTAGTCAAAATTATGTAATAGGCAGTACAAAGTATCATTCCGTTAACCTGACTGAAGTAAATTTTCCAAATGGGCTAAAAGCAAAGTACACATATTGTAAGGGCGAATATGTTGACTGGAGAAACAGGGAAAACAACGGTCTTTTTAAGGTAAGAACTTATGACAGAATAAGTGAAGTGGAATATTATGAAGGTAATAAATACCTGTATGGTGCAGTATATTCATATTCAGACCATAATTGTATGTGTTATATAGATCAGGAAGATGAAGATGATGTTTATAATAAAAATTATGATTACTATGTAATTAAAAATGAAAATGGCAGATGTACAAAGTATTACTTTAATTACAGAAACCAGAATACCAATGAAATAATAGGTCACTTCAACGAAAAAGGAAACTGGGTAACGGAGCAGACCACAGCTTATTATTACGGAGAAAGGAAAAAAATATTTGATGACTATTATGCTGCTTCAGATGTGCCTCTTTGGGTAACTGTTATAAAAAACAAAAGTATTTATAACAGCTATTATGACTATGATTCAAAGAAAAATTTAACAGGCTATTGGGGACCAAAAACAACAGCAGGCAAGTATACTCTCAGAGATAGAGATGAATTGCACAAGGCAAGCTATACATATGGTTCATATGCCCAGCTTTTAACAAAAAGCTATAAGCAGTCTGAAAATGTAACCGTTACGGAAAGGAACTCTCTTACAAGTGACAGCAAAAATATAGCCTCAACAATAGTAT
Source organism: uncultured Eubacteriales bacterium (assembly GCA_902497185.1). GTDB lineage: Bacteria > Bacillota > Clostridia > Lachnospirales > CAG-274 > Gallispira. The sequence continues at coordinate 5,296 of CABVEG010000126.1, forward strand.
ATACTACAAGTATGAGCAGTCCTTTATCAAAGACTACTTACTCCTATGACAGCAAAGGAAACGTAATAAACACGGGAAACTACAAAAACAGCACAACACCTGTCTATACCTACAATACTTATGACAGTAGGGGATTGTATATAACACAGGTTAAAAAGAACAATATAACAAACAAAATGGAGTATGACTCAATGGGTCATATAACAAAGGCAACAGACGGAAACGGCAATTCTGTTACTTATACCTATGATCTTTACGGTAATCAGACAGGCTCAAACGACGGCAAGTATACAACAAGAACAGTATACAACTATTCCAACAATGATGTGACCTGTTATGATGAAAATAACAAGGGAAAGCTTTATGATTACAACGGCATAGGTCAGCTTGTGTCAGTTAAGGATGTTACAACAAACAAGGTACTTGCAGAAT
>CABVEG010000127.1 GCA_902497185.1 uncultured Eubacteriales bacterium
CCTTTGTATCAAAGGCTGCAATGGATGATAATATTAAGGCTAAACTTGGTCTTGAAAAGACTGTAGTGCCTGTCAGAAATTGCAGAAATATTACTAAAAATGATATGAAACTTAACAGTGCTGCACCTGTAATTACAGTTGACCCTGAAACCTACAAGGTAACTGCCGACGGAGTTGAAATTACTTCAAAGCCGGCAAAAAAACTGCCTCTTACACAGATGTACAGCTTATTCTAAAGGAGAATTGAAAATGATATGTGAAAAAGTTTTGGGAAATTTAAAGGAAGATAGGTTTAAAAATCTTTCATACGACTATGTTGATATTGAATGGCACGAGGCTTTTAAAAAGCTCCACAAAAAGGTTACTCATTCCGGAAGAGAAATAGGTATCAGATTTGACAATGATATTTTAACAAAAGGGCTTAAACAGGATGATGTTATTTATGCTGATGAAAATATGGTTATTGTAGTAAATATTCCACCCTGCGAGGTTATTGTGGCAAAGGCAGAGGATGCCTGTCTTATTCCAAAACTTTGCTACGAAATAGGCAACAGACACGCAACCCTTTTTTACGGTGACGGTGATATGGAATTTATAACGCCTTACAATGAGCCTATGCTTGAAATGCTTAACAAAATACACAGACACAAAAATGGGGAATGTGTAAGGGTAAGGGCTGAAAAAAAGACTCAAAAGCTTAATTTTGACAAAGCTATATCCTCATCCGTAAATAACCATACACATTAAAGGTGATTTATGTTTAATAAAGAATTTTTGCTTTTACAAATTAATGATGCTTTATTTCCCATAGGAGGATATTCCCATTCCTACGGACTTGAAACCTATATACAAAAGGATATATTAAAAAATGATGATGACATAAGGGAATATATAGACAACAGACTTAAATACAGCCTTAAAAATACAGAGCTTTTAGGAGTGAGGCTTGCTTATGAAAATGCTCATAATTTATCGAAACTTAAAGAACTTGATGAAATTATGACAGTGTCAAAATCACCTAAGGAAATAAGGCTTGCATCAATAAGACTTGGCTCAAGGTTTATAAAAACACTTAAAAACTGTGGAATTAAAGCTGACAAAAATTATTTTGATGAATATGCTGCTTTAAATTATACAAACAAGCATCATTCAATTTCATATGGTGTGGTTTGCAGGGCTGCTGAAATTGATATTAAAAGTGCACTTACCACATACATATATGCCCAGTGTTCCGCAATGATTACAAACTGTGTGAAAACAGTGCCTTTAAGCCAGAGCAAAGGACAAAAAATGCTTTATGAAAGCTTTGATTTAATGGAGAAAATCGTAAAAGATGTTCTGGTTATGGAGGAGGGGGAATTTTGTGCCTCTGCTCCTGCCTTTGATATAAGGTGTATGGAGCATGAAAGGCTTTATTCAAGGCTTTATATGTCATAAAAAGGAGTTAATAATAATGAGTTATGTAAAAATTGGTGTGGCAGGACCTGTAGGCTCAGGCAAAACTGCCTTAATTGAAATACTTACAAGAAAGCTGTCATCTGACTACAGCATTGGTGTTATTACAAATGATATTTACACCAAGGAGGACGCAGAGTTTTTATGTAAAAATTCCGTACTTCCAAAAGAAAGAATAATAGGTGTTGAAACAGGAGGCTGCCCTCATACGGCAATAAGAGAAGATGCCTCAATGAATTTAGAGGCTGTTGATGAGCTTATGGAGAGATTTCCCGACATTGAGCTTATGTTTATTGAAAGCGGTGGGGATAATCTGTCTGCAACATTTTCTCCCGAGCTTGTAGAGGCTACCATATTTGTAATTGACGTTGCGGAAGGTGACAAAATACCACGAAAAGGGGGTCCCGGCATAACAAGAAGTGACCTTCTTGTAATCAATAAAATTGACCTTGCACCTTATGTAGGTGCTGACCTTTCAGTTATGGAAAGGGACAGTAAAAAAATGAGAGGCGAAAGACCTTTTGTTTTTACAAACATAAGAGATGATAAGGGTGTAGACACAATTGTTAAGTGGATAAAGGAAAATGTAATGCTTGAGGGAATGTAGCGGTATGGATAACAGATATGGAAGGCTTTCCGAACTGAATATAGAAATAAGCTGTAAAGAGGGTAGAACTATATTAAGTGATGTGTATTTTACTCCTCCCTTTAAAATTATGAAGCCTTTTTACGAAAAGGGCTTAATGCGTATACTTCAAATGTCTGCATCTCCCGGTATTATGGAGGGGGACTGTCAAAGAATAAGTGTTGATGTTAAGACCTGTTCTGTTGCAGAAATTTACTCACAGTCTTTTGAAAAAATACATAAAATGGAAAAGGGTGAGGCTGTAAGAGCCATTGACATTAATGTGGCTGAAAACAGTTTTTTTATATATAATCCTCTTCCCACAATACCCTATGCTCATTCTGCCTTTAAAAATACCATAACAGTTAATTTAAAAGACAGTTTTTCAGTGTTTATATATTCTGATATACTTACAGGAGGAAGAATTGCACGAGGGGAATGTTTTGACTACAGATATTATCATTCACTTGTTAAAATTTATGAGAATGGAAGTTTGTCTTATATTGATAACAGCCGTTTTACACCTGATGAAATGAATATGAAGGGTATTGGAATTTATGAGGGCTATACTCATCTTCTTAGCATAGTTATATGTAACATAAACATATATGATGATATTGAAAATATATTTAATGATTATAATATGCCTTTTGGAATAAGTAAAAATGAGAGGGGATATATTGTAGTAAGAGTGTTGGGTAAGTCCGCTGAAAGATTGGGTAAAATATCGGATGAGATTAAAGGTATTGCATACATAAAATATAAAAATGAAATTTTGAGTTAAAAAACTTGCAAAAAATAGTTGACAAATATATTAAAACTTGATATAATCGTGAGCATAATATGAGATTTTGAATTAAATGAAAAAATCATATTCAATAATGAGAATAAACAAAGGTGTTTAGAGTATATAATTTAATATACAATCTAAACACCTTTTTTTATGTCCAAAAGGAGGAAATAAAAATGAAGAGTAAATTATTAAGAAAGTTAGCATTATTAGTTGCAGGTGCAATGGTTATGACATCAATGACAGCTTGCGGCGGCAGTGATTCATCATCAGGTGACGGTGCAGCAGCAGAGGGAGAAACTGTTAAGGTTGGTTTGCTACATTCTCTTTCAGGTACAATGGCGATTTCAGAAACTTCCGTAAGAGATGCGGAGCTTTTGGCTATTGAAGAAATAAATGCAGCAGGCGGTGTACTTGGCAAGCAGATTGAGGCAGTTGAAGAGGATGGTGCATCAGAACCTTCTAAATTTGCTGAAAAGGCTCAAAAGTTAATTCAGGATGATGAAGTAGCTACAATTTTCGGCTGCTGGACATCAGCATCAAGAAAGGCTGTTAAGCCTGTAGTTGAGGGCAACAATGCCTTATTATGGTATCCTGTTCAGTACGAAGGTATGGAATCATCACCTAATATTATGTATATGGGTGCAGCACCTAATCAGCAGGCAGTACCTGCTATTGAGTACTGTGCAGAGGATATGGGTTACAAGACCTTTTATCTTTTAGGATCTGACTATGTATTTCCACAGACAGCAAATATGATTGCAAAGGCACAGATTTCAGCATTAGGTCTTGAAACTGTTGCAGAACAGTATGTACCAATGGGTCATACGGATTTCCAGACAATTATTGCTGATATTAAATCAAAGCAGCCTGATGTTGTAATTAATACATTAAACGGTGACTCAAACGTAGCTTTCTTTAAGCAGTTGGCAGATGCAGGAGTTACATCAAATGATGTAATGACAATGTCATTCTCTATTGCAGAGGAAGAAGTTAATTCAATAGGAGCAAACCTTCTTGACGGTCATTTGGTTGCATGGAACTACTATATGACAACAGCTACTCCTGAAAATGAAAAGTTTGTAGATGCGTATAAGGCTAAATTTGGTGAGGACAGAGTTACATCTGACCCTGTTGAGGCTGCTTATATAGGTGTTTATTTATGGAAGGCAGCTTGTGAAAAGGCAGGCAGCTTTGATGTAGATGCAGTTAAGGCAGCAGTTGGAGGTATTGAATATCAGGCGCCTGAAGGCAAGGTTGTTGTAAATGGTGAAAATCAGCACATTTCAAAGACAGTAAGAATTGGTAAGATTTCTGCTGACGGAACTATTAATGAGGTTAAGGCAACTGATGCTCCTGTTGAGCCTGATCCATACTTAACTACATATGATTGGGCTGTAGAAGCAGGCTTAAAGCCTCTTGAATAAATGTAAATTGTAAACAGGCGGCATAAACGCCGTCTGTTTTTATTATGGTAAATTATTTTAAAGGGAGGAAGTGGAACTATGGATATAGCAACAATGATATTTAACGGTATCAGCACTTCATCAATATTACTTCTTACGGCACTGGGTCTTGCTATTACCTTTGGACTTATGAGAGTTATAAATATGGCTCACGGTGAGTTTATTATGATAGGGGCATACACAACATATCTGGTGCAGGATATTTTTAGTAAAAATTTTCCTGAAAAGGTTTTTGACCTTTATTATATAGTTTCTTTATTTGCATCCTTTGCCATTGCATTTTTAATAGGAGTTATACTTGAAAGGCTTGTAATATCAAGGCTTTATGGCAGAGAAATAGACAGCCTTCTGGCTACATGGGGCGTTTCTCTTGTGCTTCAACAGGCAGCACGTTCCATATTTGGTGCACAGCCTGTTAATGTTAAGGCTCCCAGCTTTTTACAGGGCAGCATTGGAGGCACAAGCAGCTTTTCATATGTAAGATTGTTTATAATTTTTGTAATGGTTATATGTTTGGTAGGAATTTGGTTTTTAATGTACAGAACAAACTTTGGTGCTAAAATGAGAGCAACAATGCAAAACAGAAGTATGGCGCAATGTCTTGGCATTAACACAAAGGTTATGGATTGTATTACATTTGGTATAGGCTCAGGTCTTGCAGGCATTGCAGGCTGTTCAATATCATTACTCTTTTCTATTGATTCGTCACTTGGTACAAAGTATATTGTTGATACCTTTATGGTTGTTGTACTTGGCGGTGTAGGCAAACTTATAGGTACATTTACGGGTGCAGGCATTATAGGTCTTTCAAATGTTACTATTGAAACTCTTACATCAGCGTCAATAGCAAAATTCCTTGTACTTATTCTTGTAATCGTTTTCTTGCAGTGGAAGCCACAGGGACTTTTTGCCATAAAGAGCAGGTCACTTGATGAATAGGAGGTGCAGTGTATGAATTTTTTCAGTAAAAATGCAAAAAATATTGTTTTTACAATAGTAGTGATTTTACTTGCCCTAGTACCTGTATTTACCGATATTGGCATTTTAAAGTCATCAAGTATTGTAAGATACGGAAGATACATTACATTTGCCATTGTGGCAATAGGTCTTGATTTGATTTGGGGTTATACGGGTATATTGAGCCTTGGACACGGCATTTATTTTTGCCTTGGCGGCTATGGTATGGCAATGTATCTTCTTATGCAGAAAACGGGAGGAAAAATTACTGACTTTATGCAAAGAGGCGGTTTTACTGATTTGCCATGGTTTTGGAAACCTTTTTTAAATCTTCCTGTATCTCTTATACTTATTGTAATTATACCATGTATTCTTGCTGCTGTTATAGGCTACTTTACATTTAAAAACAGGGTAAGAGGCGTATATTT
>CABVEG010000128.1 GCA_902497185.1 uncultured Eubacteriales bacterium
GATGATATGGTATTAATGGCAAGAGATATTGCTAAGAAAATTGAAAATGAGCTTGAATATCCCGGTAACATTAAGGTCAATCTTATCAGAGAAACCAGAGCGATTGAATACGCTAAATCTTCTAAAGCTAATTAAAACTGACTGTCTTAAGGAATTTATTTCCTTGAGGCAGTTTTTTTGTTTAATTCTGTTATACAAATATAAACGCATTTTTCCATAATTTTAAGGCAAACTAATAATGCAATAAAAATAATAAAAAGGAGCATGCGTATGAATAAAAGAACCATTGGGGCAATACTTGTAATTTTAATATTAATAATTGTTATATGGATAGGGGCAGCCGCCATAAGAAGAAATAACAGTCATAATAACAATGACTTGCAGGAAAGCAGCCAGTCATTATCTGATAATAACGTTGATAATGAAATTGATGAATTTATAAAAGAACAGGACAGCATAATGCACTCTATGATGTCTGACATGGGAAGCTTGGAATACAGCGGAAGTGCTGATATAGATTATTTAATGGGAATGATACCTCATCACAAATCTGCTGTTGAAATGGCTGAAAGCTATTTAAAATATGGTGGGGAAAATGATAATATGAAAGCTCTTGCGGAAAATATAATTACAACTCAGAATGAAGAAATTGATCTTATGAATAATATGCTTAAATCCATTAAGTCAGAAAATACCGGTGATGAAACCTCAAGAATGTACACGGAGGAATATGTTAATATGATGGAACACAGCCATTCTCATAGTGTAAATTATGACAGTATAGATAAAATTTTTGCAGGTGGTATGTCCGAACATCATCAAATGGCTGTAGATATGTCTGAAATTATACTGAAATACAGTAAAAATGAGGAAGTAAAAAAACTTGCTGAAAATATAATAGAAACACAGAAAAAAGAAATTGAGGAAATGAATAATTTTCTGAATAGTTGATTTTAAATTGAAATAGGCTGTCGGATATGGTATTATTATAATATAAAGTAATCTGACAGGAGGATTAAAATGAAAACACGTATTGATGAAACAATAAAAAAACACGATAAAGGCTATAACTGCGCACAAGCAGTAGCCTGTACATATTCAGATTTAGTAGGTATGGATGAGGAAACCATATTCAGACTTACAGAGGCTTTAGGCGCAGGTATGGGTAATATGGAGGGCACTTGCGGTGCAGTATCAGGTGCTTGTATACTTGCAGGTCTTAAAAACAGCACAGGCAATTTAGAGCTTCCAAACAGTAAGGGAAATACTTATAAGCTGTCAAGAGAAATTTTAAATGAGTTTAAAGAACAAAACGGCTCTGTTGTCTGTAAGGATTTAAAGGGAACGGAAACAGGAAAGGTACTGCGTCCCTGTGAGGAGTGTATAAAGGATGCTGCAAGAATAGTAGAGAGGGTTTTATTTGAAAAATAACTATGGAATAAAAATGATGAAGGGGTGTTTTTATGGATAAAAAAGCATTGTACAATCTTACATACGGTGTTTTTATGTTGGCAACAAAATCAGATGATAGTGTAAACGGATGTATAACAAATACCTGTATGCAGGTGGCAAACAGCCCTTTAAGGGTTGCTATTTCTGTAATTAATGCAAACTATACCTGTGAATTAATTAAAAAAAGCGGTATTTTTTCATTAAGTATTTTGGATAAAAGCTGCACATTTGAAACAATAAAGCATTTTGGCTTTCAGTCAGGCAGAGATGTAAATAAGTTTGCAAATATAAAGTGTCCTGTAGATATTAATGGTGTGCCTTATATGGGTTGGCAGACCTGTGCTGTAATAAGCTGTAAGGTTGTTGATAGTATTGATTTAGGCAGCCATACATTGTTTATAGCAGAAATTGAGGACGCAAATGTTCTTAGTCAGAATGAGCCATTGACTTACGCATATTATCAGAGCAATATTAAGCCTAAGCCTGAAAAAAAGATAAGTGATAAAAAAATAATAGGCTGGCGCTGTAAAATCTGTAATTATGTGTATAATGGGGCAGAATTGCCTGATGATTTTACCTGTCCATTGTGCGGACATGGTGCTGATGATTTTGAACCTGTTTATGAATAGTAAAAATGGGGCTTTCACTCTTGAAAGTCCATTTTTTGTGCAGTATGTATAAAGGAACAGACTACAGACCTAACGGCATTTGATGAACCTTGGTTAAACGCTGGCTTAAACAGATAACCGTTTGGGAAGAACTCTTCACGGTAGAGCTTAAATCCGGACTGAGTATAGATATTGAAGGATAATAGCCTATAAACGGACAAGGGCTCTACACCTTAGGAATACATGCAGTGGTGAGGAGCCTGTTTATTTACATTTCAGTTATTCTGACAATCTGGCTAGGTGGAATAGAAACATTATCTTTAACGTATAGAAACTGCATGCTGAGGTTGTTCGAAAAAATGGTATCTTGACCTAAGACTTCTTGTAAATTCGTGAGTCCATTATTGATTATTTCCTCGCAATCATCTAATGCCTCAACCATATGAAAAGCTATTATTTCTAAATAAAAAAACAACTTTTTTGATGCTTTCAATACTTCGTTCCAGAAAGTTTCAAAATAATTATTTGAATTGATAATTAATTCTGTAATAACCCATCTTACAACATTCCTGCAACATTCAGAGCAAATTCGTGTGCACTATCGTAGGAACGTAAATCAAATCACATCCTCATTCTCTTCGACAATAAATTCTGCATCAACGATATTTTTGTAATATTCAGGGTCACAAAGATTGTAAGACATTAAGTTTTTTCTCAACTTCAAACATCCCGGTTTGAACATTGCGAAAGTCAATCCACCAGATAAAGCTCCAGAAATAACTGGTATAGTTGACGCAACTACATCAGCAAATATTTGTTTCGTCATTTTTATGCCAACATTAAGTGCAATCTTCTTTACTATTGGATAAATAGTACCTTTTGTTAATGCCTTCTGTGCTAGTTTTTTTGCTACATGTTTAGCTAATACATCTGCAAATTTTCTTAGCGTACTAGCAGCACCTTGCACACCAAACATCACTCCAATAAATAGAAGCAAAAAATTCATTGTCTCAGAATCAACATCGTCTTCATTTAGGTCAAATTGCTCAAACCCATATAAATACGCCAGTTCCTGTACAGTTCTTAGGATAAAGGCAAAAAATGAAGTAATGTCGGCAACTGCAGCACCAATCGCTACAGCGCCTCCAGGAAGACTCGCAGCAACAGATATACCAGTTACTTTAGTTGTTTCATAATTAATAACTTGTCCAGAAACCTTGTTAATTGTCTCTTTTGAAATTCCGGCTTTTGCAGGGTTGCTTTCAATTGCAGCATTTACAATATCCTCAGAACAATATTTTATCAGCTCTTTACGAAGAAATTTTGCTCGATTTATTTTTACGCCTGGAGTGCGTATTGCTGCCATGAGCACGTTCTCAAAGGTTAATTCATCTGTCATTTTCGTTTCCTCCTTATTATTAGGTTATTTAATCCATAATATTTATCATGAAAAATATCCATAGATTTTATATATTGGCTCAGGATTAATACAACATCATTGTTTGTAGGCATATCATCCATATCAAGCACATCCAAAAACGGGTACATATTTTCCTCTTTCAACAATTCCTTTATTGGTTCTAAGACTCTATTTATTGATTTAACCTTAAAGTTGTTAAGAGGCGTATCTGGCTTTTTCTTTGATAATTCTTGTAACTCCCCATATATTCCCGAAAGTAACGGGCAAAGCAACTCATATTGAGTAACTGCTTCTTGAGTAATTGCATCTTTCATATTTCTTCTCCCTCTAAAATGTAAAGGATGATAAAGGTCTTGAAGTTTTTACTTCATCTTTTGAATCTGAAAGATTCCAATACCAATTCCCAGAAAGCAATTTTACATTATCATATTTGAATCTTTCTAAACATTTTATATATTGCGAGATAATCATTACTACATCACTGTTAAAAGGTATATCCTCTTCTTCAAATTTTTCAAAATCGGCAAAAGGTTTATATCGTTCCTTCAAAAACTGATTAGCTTCCTCAATTAACTGGTTAATGAATTTTAACTTAAATTTGTTAATTGCCCCATCAGGAGATTTTTTTGATAAGATACTCAGCTCATTATACATATCCTTTATTTGAATATGCAATTTTTCAAATTTTTCTATTTTATCTTTTTCCATAATATTTTCTCACTTTCCTAAGATGGACACATTCTTATAAATTCTACATACTTCTTATTTATAACTTCCATTGGGTCGCGTTGCTTATTTTCGTATACATCAACCATAAGCCTGATATCTTCATCAGTAAGGCATAAAATACACTTTCTTTGTCCACTCCATAAATCTATAGTATTTCTCATAATACTTTTCTTTAATGGATTTCTAGTTATAATAATTCCAAAACGTCCAAACTGCTCCGAAAGATAACGATTTAGCTGATTAATATGTTCTCTACTAACCTCATTTACATTTTTCATTTCAAAAACAATCTGTCTGCAATCATATTTATCATATAATTCTTTCAACAATTGAAATGAACAATTATTATAAAAGATTAAATCTCTTATCTGAGTTCCCGAATCAATCCTGCTTTGCGCTTGAGCAAAATCAAGATGGGGATATAACAAAGACGCAAATAACTTTGTACAACTATTTTCAAACTTTTTATCGGCATTATCCGTTTTACCCGATGGTAGTTTTACTATCTGATTCAAGCATTTTTTAGCAGAGATAACTGGTATTTGTTTGAACAATGGGTCATTTTTACAATCTGCTTGCGTACGCACCTTTGCTGCTATATATGCTGTAATCATTCCATAATTATATCTGTTGTATTCTAATACTTTAGGTTTTTCAATTTTATCTTCTTCGCCCTCCTTTACATAAGCATTTACAAAATAGTCGTCATAATTAATCCATGGAGTATGACGCAACCACCGCTTTGGAACAAAAATAATAGGGGTTTCGTCCTCTGGGTTATATGGTAATGACAGTTTTTCTTCATCAATACTACAAGTCTTTGGATTAAAAACTTTGATATTCGCAAACTTTCTTACTGGAATATTATATTTTTTACATTCATCTTGTGTAAAATCAATAAGAAAGGACTTTAAAAAATTACACGCAAAATCACTAATCCTATCCTTAGATATATTATTTACATATAACTGTATTTCCTCAAAATGAGAAAAACCACCTGTCTTATATTGTGGCACTATACTGAACAAATCTAATATCTCTTTTGCTGTATTTATGGATATTTTCAATCCCTTTTTGGTTTTTCCCGAACCTAATCCTACCTCACTACACTCAGATAAGCCAGCTAAGTTCTCTGCTATTAACTCCCTTTTATCTTCATTTTTCAAATACGTTGCCCCCAACTTATTAAATGAATTAATTAGTATCAGGTGTAACGCATTATCTTGCTGCGAAGGAGATTTCCACAACAAAAATGGGTCTAAATATAATGGTATATCTTCATCTAAAAAAGGAATAGCGAAATCAACCTCTTCTTGCGTTATTGGAATATTGTAGAAATCTATCAATCTTGGTCTTATTATCGCCATAATTTTCTCCCTCTATATTATCTCAAAATACCTCAGTGCATCCTTTATCGCTTCCACTTTCTCCGCTGTTGGATGCTTCCTCGGCTGTTTCAATTCCTCTACCGCATTAGGGGCATCATACATTGGCAAACCTAAA
>CABVEG010000129.1 GCA_902497185.1 uncultured Eubacteriales bacterium
AATCCCCTAAATGACTATCCTCTTCCTCACCAATAGGTGTTTCAAGAGAAACAGGCTCCTGAGCAATCTTTCTTATCTCTCTTACTTTATCAATAGACATCTGCATTCTTTCAGCAAGCTCCTGATCTGTAGGCTCTTTACCGTTTTCCTGAAGCATCTGCCTTGATACCCTTATAATTTTGTTAATATTTTCAACCATATGAACAGGAATTCTAATAGTTCTTGCCTGATCGGCAATAGCTCTTGTAATAGCCTGTCTTATCCACCAAGTGGCATAGGTACTGAATTTAAAGCCCTTTCTATGGTCAAATTTTTCAACAGCCTTAGTAAGACCAAGATTACCCTCCTGAATAAGATCAAGGAAAAGCATACCTCTGCCCACATACTTCTTTGCAATACTTACGACAAGTCTTAAATTAGCTTCACAAAGGCGCTTTTTAGCTTCCTCATCACCCTGCTCTATCCTTTCCGCAAGTTCAATTTCCTCCTGTGGTGTAAGAAGAGGAACACGACCAATTTCCTTTAAATACATTCTAACATGGTCATCAATGTTTATACTGTCTGAAACAGATAAATCAAGCTCTCTTTCAGAGGTATCATCCAAATCATCATCTGTATCTTCCATTTCAAGTTCAACACCTACAAGATCAATACCCTGACTTTCAAGATAATCATATACCTTATCCATCTGTTCCGGGTCAAGGTCAACAGTAGACAAACTATCCATAAGAGTATTTGCATTAAGTATATTCTTATTCTTTTTAGCTATGGCAATGAGTTCCCTCATTTTGCTCATAAAAGCAGCATCATCAATGGCTTTCATTTATATTTCCATCCTTTCCTCACTTGTAACTATTTTAACCGTCAGATAATGATATATACAGTTTGCTAACATTTCTTTTTAATTCCATTAACTCATTTATTTTAGGATTACTGTAATCATCACTAATCATTTTATCATAATATGCTGTTTTGACCTTTTTGGCAAGATCATTTACAGCCTTTTCTACTTCATCATCTATATAGTCAATCTGCCTTACAAAAAGCTTTGTAATTCTGCTCTGTTCTTCAACGGTTTCAAAGTAGCCTATTATATTTTCTTTGTTTACGGGCTTGTCTTGACTATATAATTCATAAATATGCTTTACTATTTTAACATAAAACTCATCAATAAATTCCTCAGGCTTAATATAAGGGCTTAACAAATCATAAAAAACCTTATTCGATACAAGCATACTTATAAGACCGCATCTTGCGTCATCAGTGGCATTTTTATTTATTTTTGAACTGCCCTGTGCAAATCTTATTGTCTGCACTCCATTATTTAGCTTTAATATTTCACTCTGTATTGATTCTAAATCAATTTGGGAAATTTTTGATATTTCCTTAAGATAAGCATTTCTTTCAATAGGGCTATCAACTCCGGATAAAAGAGCTGCCACATCCTTCGAAAAAGAAATTTTATCATCCAATATATTAAGATCATATTTTTTCTGAAGCTGTTCAGCCTGAAAAATAATATAGTTTTTAGCCTTTTTTAATAATTCCCCAAATTCTGATGAACCAAATTTTTTAATAAATTCATCAGGGTCTTTTGCATCATATACCTGCAAAACCCTTACCTTAAGACCTGCATCTTTAAGCACGGGAATAGCTCTTAATACTGCCTTAACCCCTGCCTCATCACTGTCAAACAAAAGTATAACACTGTCTGCATAAGCCTTAAGAACCTTTGCATGATTTTCATTAAATGCAGTGCCAAGAGATGCAACAACATTATGAAATCCTGCCTGATATATTGCAATAGCGTCCATATAACCCTCAACAAGTATCATTTCTTTTAATTTTGACTGCTTTGCATTGTTTAAATTATATAGATTTCTGCTTTTGTTAAATATATCTGTTTCAGGAGAATTCAAATATTTAGGCTGACCATCACCTAAAATACGTCCTCCAAAGCCTATTATATTTCCGTAAACATCTATAATGGGAAACATAAGTCTGTTAAAAAACTTGTCATAAAAAGCTCCGTTTTCCTTTTGGGTGACAAGTCCGCTTTTTAAAATAACTTCATCACTAAAGCCTTTATTCTTTAATTCCTGATAAAGGGCACCTCTTGCTATCGGTGAGTATCCAAGTCCAAACTTACGCCTGCTGCCAAGTTTAATTTGCCTGTTATCTAAATATTCTACTGCATTTTTACCGTTATTACTCATTAACTGGTCATAGTAAAATCTGGCAGCAATTTTATGTATTTCATATAAATTCTGCTTTAATTCTCGTTTCTTTGCTATGTCTGCCGTCATTTCAGGTTCAGGCAAATTATAACCCACTCTGTCCGCAAGAAACCTGACTGCATCAGGATAACTGTAATTTCCGTATTTCATGGTAAAGCCAAACACATCGCCTCCAACACCGCAGCCAAAGCAGTGAAAGAATTGCTTATCTGCATTTACATGAAATGAGGGAGTCTTTTCATTATGAAAGGGACAAAGACCAACATAAGAGCTGCCACTTCTTTTTAAACTGACATATTGTCCGATAACATCAACAATATTATTTAACGAACGAACATCATCAATTACCTCAGGTGGATAATAGCTCATACTCTCTCCTCCTTTTATAAAAATAACTCACCTATTTTAATTTTCGACATCAATTTCAAATATCCTTTTTTATTATAAATATTTTTTTAGTTTATGCCCCAAGGTCTCATATACATTAATAGCAAATCTGTCTGTCATACCGGCAAGATAATCAGCTACAATTCTTTCGGAATGATATTCTTCTGTGTTATTTTCATAATTCTTTTTAAATTCTTCGGGTACTTCATTAAAATTATCAAGATAATATCCATACATTAAACTTAAAAATTTGCCGTAACGTTCTCTTTCATCACTAAGCATATCAGAATTATAAACATTGTCAAACATATATTTTCTTAATTTATATAAAGCATCTTTAACTTCTATATCCATTAATATATTATTTATGTTTTCACTATTTTTAATTATATTCCTGATTAAAAAATCTATTCTTTTTCTTGAAGTATCACCTAAAATATCCACACAGTCCTTAGGTAAATCCTCATTAGTTATTATTCCTGCTCTGATTGCATCGTCTATATCGTGATTTACATAGGCTATTTTATCTGAAATCTGTACAATTTTACCCTCTAATGTATTTGGAGAGCCTGCACCTCTGTGGTTAAGCATACCGTCCAGAACTTCTCTTGTCAGATTAAGTCCTTCGCCGTTTTTCTCTATTCTCTCTGCAACTCTGACACTTTGTACATTGTGATGAAAGCCTCCCGGAACAACATTATTTAGGTCATCCTCTCCTAAATGCCCAAAGGGTGTGTGCCCCAAGTCATGACCCAAAGCTATTGCCTCTGTCAAATCCTCATTAAGTCTCAATGCAGTAGCTATGGTTCTTGCTATTTGGGATACCTCAAGAGTATGGGTTAATCTTGTTCTGTAATGGTCGCCTTCAGGTGAAATAAATGCCTGAGTTTTATGCATTAATCTTCTGAAGGCTTTAGAATGTATAATTCTGTCCCTATCTCTCTGATAACAGGTTCTTATGTCACACAAATCTTCAGTTTTATTTCTGCCCCGACTGTTTTTGCTTTTTGATGCATAAGGACTTAACATTTCATCTTCAAATATTTCAGTACGTTCCCGTATAGTCATTTATATCACCTCTTATTAATTATATACGTCATAAAATAAAAAAATCCTCTATTTGTCAATGTTATAAGTACAAAAAAAGGACAGAAACCCGTCCTTTAACCAAAAAATAAATGTTCAATTAATATTTTGAGCCCTATTATTATAAGTACACAGCCGCCCACTCTTTCCGCATAGGATTGAAATACACCGCTTATCTTCTTGCCAAGCATTACGCCAATATATGACAATACAAAGGCAACAATACCGATTACACTACAAGAAACCCATATATTTCCGCTATCCACAAGAGCAAACGTAACACCTACTGCAAGAGCATCAATACTTGTAGCAACAGCAAGCATTGTAAGATTCTTTACTGACATAATATTTGCCTGTATTTCATCTGTGTCCTCATCATCAGCCGAAAAACTTTCTTTAATCATATTGCCGCCTATAATAGCAAGAAGTATAAAGGCTATCCAATGGTCAAAAGCAGTAATATACGCACTAAAACTGCTTGCAAGAAAATAACCTAATAACGGCATTATAAACTGAAATACACCAAAAAAAGCACCAAATGTAACAGCGTGTCGTATTCTTATTTTAGGAAGAAGAAGTCCGTTTGATACAGATACAGCAAAGGCATCCATTGCTAAACTTACAGCTATAAAAAATAACTCGATAAAACTCATTTATTAATCCTCCAAACCTGATATGTAATTAATAAACTGCTGTGCAGTTCTGCCTGATATACCTCCATGGCTTAATTCCCACTTATTAGCCTCTTTGCATAAATCCTCATCAGACATTTTAATGCCTGCTTTATGTGCTAAGCCCTTAACAATTTCAAAAAATTCCTTTTGATTAGGCTTAGAATAATTAATGGTTACACCAAATCTCTTAACAAGAGAAAGCTTTTCTTCCATTGTATCTGAACGGTGCATACCATTATTACTTTCAACATCGTTTCTGTCACTCCAATTTTCCTTAATCAAATGTCGCCTGTTAGATGTTGCATAAATAAGGATATTATCAGGCTTTGTTTCCACACCGCCCTCAATAACAGCCTTTAGGAATTTATATTCAATCTCAAATTCCTCAAAGGACAAGTCATCCATATAAATAATAAATTTATAATTCCTGTTTTTAATCTGTGCAATAATATTTGACAAATCCTTAAACTGATGCTTATATATTTCTATCATTCTAAGTCCTTTGTCATAAAATTCGTTGACAATAGCCTTTATGCTTGTAGACTTGCCTGTACCACTGTCACCAAACAAGAGAACATTGTTTGCCTTTTTACCTTCAACAAACGCCTTTGTATTATCAACAAGTTTTTTCTTCTGAATTTCATAGCCTATAAGATCATCAAGCATAACCTTATCCATATTGTTAATTGGATGTAGTACAACCTTGTTTTCTGTTGATGATGCAATTCTGAATGCCTTGTTAAGCCCAAACATACCTACACCATAATCTTTGTAAAAGCCTGTTACCGCATCAAAAATATCATTTTCATCTTCAGCACATTCAAGTTTTTCACTAAGCATTTGTACCTTTTCACTTACATTTTTGTTATACATAAGCTCTTTTTTGCCTATTGCCTTATAATCAGAAATTCTGCTAAAGCAGTCTATTCCTAAGGCATATTCAATTTCAGAAAAATCATAATTAAAAAGCTCAAAAAATGCCCTAAAGTCATTTTTAGCAAAATAATTTACACTTCCTTCATTCGCTCCAACTTTTTCACAGGTTATACTGAAAGGATTTTCATTTGTAATAAGCAAAAACGTAAGATAATTATGCCACAAATTTTTGTCAAAGCCATAATCTGTTGCAACCTCAAGAATCCTCTTAATCTGAGTATATATTCTTACTGTAAGCTCATCTTCGGACTGTGTCTTTTCCTTATAATTCTTAAATATATCACCTAATTCCATCAATATTGAATCCTTCGGCATATCGCCGTATATAAGAAGTCTTGATATTATATGATTCATAAATAATTCCTCCAATCAATTAACACAATAA
>CABVEG010000130.1 GCA_902497185.1 uncultured Eubacteriales bacterium
ATAATGATAATTGGTATTAAACCATTTTTTCATTGCCAATGCCTTTACATCGCCCTTATCCTGCTGGTATCCACGAGCCATGGCAAAATATGTATCAATATCCGAAAGCCCTAAAGCCTTATAGCGTTTTGGCACAATATTAAATAAAACAGCTGCGTCAAGCATATTGTCATAAAATGAAAAATCATTTGAGGGTACAAAATCAATTTCATTTTCTTTTTGAATAAGCCAATGCTTTTTGCGAAGTTCCGCTGCCCTATTTTTAAGCTCTTTGTCTGTAATCTCATTTCTAAAATATTTTTCACAAGCAAATTTAAGTTCTCTAAGCTGTCCTATTCTTGGATAACCGATAACAGAAGTTTTCATAATTACACATCCTCTTAAAATTTATTTAAAATAAGTATATCAATGAATTTTAAATGTGTAAAATACAAAAAAACAGGGGTTTGACATAGTTTTAAGCTATATCAAGCCCTTGTTTTAAACATTTGCAGTATATTTTTTTAAAGCATTAATATAAATACTTCCAAGCCTGCTTGGCAATACCTTATTATGAGTAACATAGCCTATATGCATACTTCCCTTTTCATCAAGAGGTACTGCAACTATATTCATACCATTCAGTTCTTCATCAATAACACCGCTGCATACAGTATATCCGTTAAGACCAATAAGCAGATTAAAAAGCGTTGCCCTATCCCTTACCCTTATATTTTTTCTGCGTATAACCGAACTAAAAATTTCCTCTGAATAATAAAAGGAATTATAATTGCCCTGTTCAAAAGAAAGATAAGGATAAGGCTCCAAATCCTCCATTGATACAAACTCTTTATGTGCCAATGGATTTTTTTTACTGACAAACACATGAGGTCTTGCAACAAAAAGCTCCGTAAAATTTAAATCCTGTACCTTCATCATTTTTTTCAACACAGTTTCATTAAAATCATTTATATAAAGAATACCTATTTCACTTTTCATATTGGCAACATCCTCAATAATTTCGTGAGTCTGGGTTTCTCTCAAGCTAAAATCATATTCCTCATTACCACATTGTTTTATTAAATCCACAAAGGCATTTACTGCAAAGGAATAATGCTGTGTGGATACACAAAACTGCTGCTTTCCTCCCACCTTGCCGGAATACTTTTCCTCCAAAATGCTTGCCTGCTCTAACACCTGTCTTGCGTAGCCTAAAAATACCTCCCCTTCCTTTGAAACAACAATACCCTTGTTTGTTCTGTTAAATATTGTAACACTCATTTCCCTTTCCAGCTCTTTTATGGAGTTTGTAAGGCTTGGCTGTGATATAAACAATGACTTTGCCGCCTCGGTAACAGTACCCTTTTCAGCTACGCATATAACATATTTTAATTGTTGAAGTGTCATAAAGCAACCCTCCTGATATATGTTTAAAATTTAATAAAACTATATCACAATCATTGCCTTTTTTCAACATTGTAATATTTTTAATATCAAACAAAGCTAAATTTCCCATTGGCTGACTTGTTTTTGCTGTAGCAGCATATTATAGAATATGCCCTTACCCTCAATAAGTTTTGCAGGTGTTCCCTGTTCTGCAACAACTCCCTCCTTAAGCACCACAATATTGTCAGCATTGGCAACAGTTCTCATTCTGTGAGCAATTACAATCACCGTTTTATCCTTTATTAATTTAGATAATGCAGACTGAATAAGAGTTTCATTTTCAACATCAAGAGATGCCGTTGCCTCATCAAGAAGAATAATAGGTGCATTTTTAAGAAAGGCTCTTGCTATGGATATTCTCTGTCTTTCACCCCCTGAAAGCTCACAGCCGTTTTCACCAATCATTGTATTCCAACCATTTTCAAGTTTGTCTATAAATTCATTACAATTAGCCATTCCGGCCGCTTCCATAACCTCCTTATCTGTGGCATCCTTTCTTCCTATTCTGATATTTTCCATAACAGTGTTGTTAAAAAGTGTTACGTCCTGAAAAACTATTGAATACAATGACAGCAATTTTTCAGGCTCAACATTTGATATATCCATACCGCCCAAAGTAATCCTTCCCTTATTAATATCCCAAAAACGGGCAGCAAGCCTTGACACAGTTGTTTTTCCGCCTCCTGACGGACCAACAAGAGCCGTAACCTTTCCCTGCTTGGCAGTAAATGAAACATCCTTTAAAACAATTTCACCTGTATTATAAGAAAATCCAACTCTGTCAAAAACAATATCATATCCCTTATTGTTTAAAATTTCATCACCGCCCTGAACAGGATGATAAAGTATTTCATTCATTCTCTCTACATTTGTACGGGTAGCAATAATGGCAGCCAAATTTTGCAGTGATGTCTGTAAAGGGTCATAAAGCCTTGATGCAACCAATAAAAACATAAAAAACGTAAATATATTAATACTGTCCTTAATAAGAAGTACTGAACCTGTTAATGCAACTGTTGCTATACCCAGCTTTAAAATAAGCTGTGCAGATACAACAAATATGGCTGTGCCAAGCTCAGAAATAATTGCTCTTATTTCTACAGCCTTAATTTTATCATCAAGACCTTTAAGATATTTTTCTTCCCCATTGTTTGACTTAATATCCCTTACAGCCTCAAGACACTCCTGAATACCATCAGCACAAGCAAGCTTTGCTGCCATTTGCTTTTGATTTAAGCTATCCTGTACCTTAATTGAAAAAAACACAATAGCAAAGGACACAGGTACAACCCACACGGCAGCCAAAGCCATCCTACAGTCAAAAGCAAATAAGCATACCGAAATAATAACTGTAGATATGACTGAGCCTATAAACTCAGGTATATAATGAGAAAAAGAGGTTTCAAGAGTAGTACAATCCGCCATCATAGTGTTGGTCAAATCAGACAAATCCTTTTTGCCAAAAAAGGATAAAGGAATTTTTCTCAATCTTTCAGCAAGAGAAATACGTCTTACTCCCGTTTCAACATATGTTGCAAGAAAGGTTGCATTATACTGAAATCCATATGTTATAAATATAAGTACAATGTAAAAAACTACTCCTGCTACATAAAAAGGTATATTTACATTATTATCTCCCATTAAATCCGTCACAAACTTATACAAAAGCCCTACAGGCATCATAAGAGCAATATTTGTTAT
Source organism: uncultured Eubacteriales bacterium (assembly GCA_902497185.1). Lineage (GTDB taxonomy): Bacteria > Bacillota > Clostridia > Lachnospirales > CAG-274 > Gallispira. The sequence goes on from CABVEG010000130.1 coordinate 3,127, forward strand.
AACACAGGAAATGCATGCCTTAATTAAGTCCTTTGCACCCTGTCTTGACAGAGCAAATTTTCTTTGAATTTTATTAAGCATAATTTGCCTCCTTTCCAACCTTCCACTGAACAGAGGTCTGATAATTTCTCCACATATTTGAATAAAGGGAATTATTTTCAATCAATTCGGAATGAGTTCCCCTTTCTTCAATTCTTCCGTCCTTTATGACAAATATTTCATCAGCACCTACAACAGTAGATAATCTGTGTGCAATCATAATTACTGTTCTGCCCTTAGCCATATTTGAAAATGCCTGCTGTACCTTATTTTCATTGTCAGGGTCAGCAAAGGCAGTTGCCTCATCTAAAATAACAATAGGTGCGTCTTTTAACATAACCCTTGCAATGGCTAATCTTTGCTGCTCACCGCCTGAAAGAAATACTCCCTTTGTACCAATAACGGTATCAATTCCCTTTGGCAGCTTTTCAATAATATCCATACACTGTGCAGATTTTAAAGCCTCCATAACCTGTTCCCTTGTAGCATCAGGTCTTGAAAGTCTTACATTCTCAAAAACAGACATTTTCAACAGCTTACTGTTTTGAAACACAAAGGCAACATTATCCATAAGCTCCTTTTTAGGAATATCCCTTATATTTACTCCGCCAATAAGAATACTGCCCTTTTTTACATCAAAAAATCTGGATATAAGACTTGCAATGGTTGATTTTCCTCCCCCTGACGGTCCGACAAATGCCACGGTTTTTCCTCCGTCAATTTTAAGGGATACATTATGTATTACATCAGCCTTACCATCATAGCTAAATGTAACATTTTTCATTTCAACTGAATTATCCTTAATATGAACATTTTTATCTGTTTCAGCCAATGGCTCTAAATTTAACACACTGTCTATTCTTTCCAAGGCGTCATTTACAATCATTGCATTTTCACTTGAAAACATAATTTTTGTAAGAGTTACTGTAATTATTGGAGTAATAATAATATAAAATATAATATTAAGTATAAGCTCCCTTGTTACTCCCCCTGATGTAAGGACAATTCCGCCGAATATAAGAAATGCAAAAACTCCGTTTATTATTGTTGTATAAAACAGCATTGGCACACGCAGTTCCTTTGTATAAGCTATTGCCCACATTGAATAATCATCAATGGCAGCCTTAAATCTTCTGAATGAAAACACGGATTGACCAAAGGTTTTAACTACGGGAATACCTCTCACATACTCTACAGCCTCATTGGACATTCTTTCAAGAGCATTTTGATATTCTTTCATTTTCTTCTGCATACTCTTACCTGTCATACACATCATAATTGCAAAAGCCAAAACTATAGGCACAAGACTTAAAAGCCCCAATCTCCAATCAAAGAATAAAAGCAAAAATACAAGTCCTATGGGAGTTGCAATAGCACCTGCCCTGTCAGGCAGTTGGTGGGCAAGATAGGTTTCCGTTGCAGCACTTGATTCGTTGATGATTCTCCTCATCCTTCCACTGCCAAAGCTGTCCATAAATCCCAATGGCAGCTTAAAAATATGGTGCATTGCCTTTATTCGTATATTTGCAGCAATTCTAAAGGCACTTAAATGAGAACACATTAAAGCGCAAACATATACAATAAGGGATATAAAAGCAAAAACAACAGCCATTATACCATTATGCACCATATACTGTGCCTTATAAAAATTTGGTGCAATTTCAAGAACCTCACCTATAATTTTCCATACATACATAAAGGGCAGCAAAGCAATTAAGGCACTAATTGCAGAAAGCAGCCATGATGCGTATGTAATATATTTAAAATTTCCTGCATAGCCCATCAATTTTGACAAATTAGATTGTTTTTTCAATTCAAATCCTCCTTTAGTTAGCTATGACTAACTCAAATTTTAAAAATTAAGGAGCTTTTGCTCCAAAAATTTTTTAATCAAAATCCATTACACTTTTCCAGCCTGCCGTATAAAAGGCTCTAAGCTCCTTAACATAGCTTTTTGCCTGTTTTTTAGGCATATCGTGTATAATCATTTCAAAATAAGCCGAAAACATACCGCTTGCCAGTATATGTACAAGCGCAGGATCTATATTATTAACTCTCCTGCCAATATTGCGCAGAACATTCATAAAGCGATAGGTAGCCTCAACCTCAATATCTACCATTTCGTGTATAAAGTTTTCATATTTTGTACCCTCGCTACAGCACAAAATTAATTTGAAATCCTCAAAATGGTCATACATATAATCAACCATATCCTCCATACAGTCCCCGGATATATTTCCCATTTCCTTTGGTTGTATTTCAGCAGGTAAATCAGCAAAGCTATTTTGTGCCATTTTATATCTTTCCATACAAGCCCTTGCACTTTCCCTTACAAGATAGTCAAAAAGCTGCTCCTTACTTTTGAAATAGCCATAAAAAGCACCTGTGGTCACATTTGCCTCTTTTGCAATATTTCTGAGAGAGGCTGAACGAAAGCCCTTTTCAA
>CABVEG010000131.1 GCA_902497185.1 uncultured Eubacteriales bacterium
CAAATTTAAATATATTTGTAAAATAAGTACAAATACAACGGGCATAATAATAAAAACATTAAATTCAGGAGCATATAAAAATATGAAAAAATGGATAACAATAATACCTGGGCTTATATTTCTCTCTATTGCCTTAAATCAAATATTGGAGCCTCACTCTCTTGTAATAGGAGGTGCAACAGGTGTAGGAGTAATATTAAAAAAACTTTTTAACATACCGCTTTCAATTACTAACCTTATAATTAATATTCCTCTTTTAATAACAGCCATAAAAATTAAGGGGTTTTCATTTGTAAAAAATACACTTATTACCACATTTCTTTTATCCGCAATACTCGAAATAACGGCATTTATACCACCTGTAAAAACAGACCTTATACTTGCTTCCCTATTTGGAGGTATATTAAGCGGCATAGGAATCGGACTTATATTTAAAGGAAATACCACAACAGGAGGAAGTGACCTACTTGCATCAATTATACATCAGTTTTATCCGTATATAAAAACATCAAGAATAATGCTTGTTATAGATATGATTATAGTTTTAACGGGTATGTTTGCCTTAGGTGTAACTCCCGCTCTTTATGCCCTTATTTCCATATATGTTATGGGCAAAATTATAGATATTGTTCTTGAGGGTATGGACTTTGCAAAGGCTGTTTTCATTACCTCTCAAAACTGCGGTGCTATAGGTCTTACATTGACAACAGAGCTTAAAAGAGGCGCAACATATATTGATTGTAAGGGAGTTTACTCAAAGAATGATAAGGGTATGCTTTTAATTGTAGTATCAGCAAGGGAAATAGGCAAGCTAAAGGAAATTGTACATCACCTTGATGAAAATGCCTTTGTAATTGTTAATGATGTAAGAGAGATACAGGGGAATTTTAGAAGATAAATTCCCATTCGTCATAATTGTAAATCTCATACCTGCAAAATTATTCCCCTCCTCCCTTTAGACAAGTGAGTTATAAGTTACCTTTGCTCATTACCTAAAGGGAGGCAGCTTTAGCTGAACGGGAATTTTATTTTACAGACAAATAAATATTTATTTAATATATCCACACCCTGCTTCCGCTCTCAATATTTTCAAAAAACCACTTGGCGTTTTCAACACTCATTCTTACACAGCCGCTTGAACGTCTTTTGCCAAGTACTCCATCAGTAATATCCTTATTCCTATCCATAGCAACGGAATGAAACAGATAACTTCCGTCAAATCTCACCCAATACATAGCGCCGCTTTTAAGCCTTTCGGAATAAAACCACTCTCCCCTATCCTGTATTTCAAACACACCCCGCTCTGTAGGTGTTACATTTCTGCCGGTAGCACACAAAATTCTTTTTTCCAAATTCCAGTTTCCTTTTTCTCCATTTAACACATAAACACTCTGTCTGTCAATATCAACCCAGACAAAATGCTTGGTTTTGCTTACAAAAGTCATATTAGCATAATCTGTAATTACTTTATCAGAAAGCACAGCAGTATTAGTACTTCTGTCCGGAGGAATATTAAGGCTCACAGCCTTTACCCATCCAAGTCGGTTTTTATATCTTATATAATACCATTTGGCACAGTTGCAAAAACGGCAGAGGGCCTTATAACAGAGGGAATTGTGTTTGCATCTGCTGCCTCCCTTTTAACAAAAAACATTACCGAAAATACAACAATTAAACCAAAGCCCAATAAAACAAATTTTTTCTTCACAAAATCACCTCTTGTTAAAGAGTATGACAAAATCAAAATTTTTTATTCTAAAATTAATATAAATCTTGAATTATTTTTATTTTAGTGTAAAATGATATTAAGATATACTTTTGAAGAGGGAAATTTTATGATAAAAACCGATATTTTAATTATTGGCTCAGGAATAGGTGCTTTAAGTGTTGCCTCTGAGCTTTGCAAATATAAGAAAAAAATTACAATAATAACAAAAGGGCTTCGCAAATCCTGCAACTCATCCCTTGCTCAAGGTGGTATTTCAGTAGCTTTATCAGACAATGATGATTATCACCTCCACTACGAAGATACTATGATTGCAGGCTGTAACCTTAATGACCCTGATGCAGTTATGAAACTTGTGTCAACAGCACCCGGTGTTATACTCGACTTTATAAAAACAGGTATGGTATTTGACAAAGACGAAGACGGTAATCTCGCCTTTGGCAGAGAGGGTGCTCACAGACTTAACAGAATAATACATGCAGGTGGTGACAGAACAGGCTTAAGAGTAGTGGAACAGCTTTTAAGAAATGTAACAACCGATGTAAACATTGTTCAAAATGAAATGGCACTTGAACTTAGAGTTAAGGACGGAAAGTGCAGCGGAGCCATTACAAGAAACACAAAAACAAATGAAGTGTCCTACTATCAGGCCGATTATACCATACTTGCAACAGGAGGAGTAGGGCAGCTTTACCCTTCCACATCAAATGATGTAACCATTACGGGAGATGGTATGGCTATGGCATACAGAGCAGGCTGTAAATTAAAAAATCTGGAATTTATACAATTCCACCCAACTATGCTTACTATAAACGGCAAGGCTTACGGACTTGTGTCAGAGGCAGTCAGAGGAGCAGGAGGAATACTTGTAAATGACAGGGGCGAAAAAATAATGGAGGGTGTTCATCCTCAAAAGGATCTTGCTCCAAGAGATGTTGTTTCAAGAGAAGTATATGCACACTATTTAAAAGGAGAAAAAATATATCTGGATACATCAGCCATTGACAATTTTAGAGAAAAATTTCCAACCGTAACCGAAATATGTGAAGAGCATGGTGTAAATGTAGATAATAAAATGATACCTGTTGCTCCCGGAGCTCACTTCCATATGGGTGGTGTCGAAGCAACTTTTGAGGGGATTACAAATATAGACGGCTTACTAGCTGTAGGTGAAGTTGCCTGTACAGGCGTTCACGGAGCCAACAGACTTGCAAGTAATTCACTTCTTGAGGGGCTTGTATTTGGTAAGCTCCTTGCTGACCACATTGTTAAAACACCAAGGAAGGCACCTGAATTTGCTGATGAAATTCCAAGCCTAACATTAGATAAGCCTCTCCCCACCAAAAAGGAAATACAAAAGCAAATGATGGATTTTGTAGGCATAGTAAGACATACAGGAAAAATACATACAATAATTGATTGGTTTGAAAAATTTGTGCCTGATAAGAGCTTTGGCAAGCTAAATATTCTTAACACAGATAATGAAAAACTTGAAATTTACAATATGCTGACAGCTGGCTGGCTTATTGCAAAGGCAGCTGAAGAAAGAAAAGAAAGCATAGGCGCACATTATGTGGTTGAGGATTAACAGCTTTACTTATAATTTTAAATCAACATATGATAAAATATCCACCTGCAAGCAGGTGGATATTTTTGCTTCATCTATTTAATACAAATTCATACTAATTATAACTTACATTTATGGAATATATATTTACATTATCTTTTTCTGAATATATGTATAAGCTGTCTGCCCTTCCGGTATATTCAACACTGCCAATAGAAAGCTCCTTGCCAACAGAAATAGTACCTAATACAATTCCGTCCTCATTAACAACTTTAAGACTCCTTGAATCATTATTAGATGCTGCCGCAATACTTATTGTACAATTTCTTGTCACATCAAGTTTAACAGCTCTGTAATCTTTATTTCCCTTTCCTCTAAGTGAAAGACAATAATTATATGTTACTCCGTTTAAAGTCTTTTTATTTTCCTTTACCTGAACAGTGTTTGCACTATTGGCTAAAATTGTAACATCACCAAAAGTTACATTTGATGTAATTGTACCAAGACTGTTTAATGCAGGATCGCTGAAATTCCATACATCAGGCTCTGTACCCGTGCTTATCATAACACATTTAATATATAACCACGTAGGTGTAGTATACCCTGTTTTCCCCTCATAAAAGTATAGTACTAAATCAGGATTACAGCTTGCAAAAGCACTGCCATCCTCTTCAAGATTATTAGGAGCATCTCCCTCAAAATAAACCTTTTTAAGATTTACACAATTTCTGAAAGCATCCCCGTAAATATTTGTTACAGTTTCAGGTATAATTATTTCACTAATACCGGTATTGGAAAATGCATATTCATCTATACACTTAAGTTTAGAATTTTCTTCAAATGTAACAGTTTCAAAAGAAGTGGAATCCTGAAAAGCATGTGCACCAATTTCAATTACAGAATTTGGAATAAATGCAGACTTTAAATTTACACATTTTTCAAAAGCATAACGACCTACATATTCAATTCCATTTTCCATTGTAACATTTCCAAGTCTTTCCCACTCTGCAAAGGCATCACTATCAATACCTGTAATCTCAACACCGTTAATATTTGTAGGAATAATTAAATCAACAGGATTTTGAAGTATTCCGTCTGAATACACCGCCTCAACATTATCTTCATATCCTGTAATTTTACCTGTGCTTTCATCCACAATCAATCTATAGTCACTTGTGCTTATCATTTCACATTTATAAAAGCCTAACCAGTAAGGTGTTGTAAATCCTGTCTTACCTTCATAGTAATATATGGTCAAAATATCTTCAAGATAACCTGAAAAAGCAGAAGAATCTATATTCTCAGGAGCATCTCCCTCAAAAATACACTCACTCAAACTTTCACAGCTGTGAAAAGCACACCTTCCAACTGTTGTAACACTTGCAGGTATTCTTATAGATTGTAAGTCACAATAAGCAAAAGCAAATTCACCTATTGTTGTTAAGTTTGAATTTTCAGCAAAATACACTTTACTTACCATTCCTTCTGAATAAAAAGCCTTGTACTTTATTTCAGTAACGGTAGACGGAATATATATTGTGTTAATATCACAATACTTAAAGGCTTCAGCTTCTATTGTCTGTATACCCTCTTCAATAACAACTGTTTCAAAATACCCTTCTCTAAAAAATGCACCCTCCCCTATACCAAGAACAGGCACACCATTTATCTCAGATGGTATTACGATATTAGTATTAGCATTGCCATCATCATAATAACCTGTTATCATTTGAGTATTCTCATTAAAGTAAAAACAGCCGTAAATTATGTCATCAGTGTGATTTTCCTCATCATCTGATTCAGTCTGCTCAGTTTCAATTTCTGCACTTTCTACAGATATTTCAGTATCTGCGGCAAGTACAGGTAAACCTGCATTTACCAAAGCAAGTATAACAGTCAATACGGAAGCTGTTAATCCTTTTTTTAATTTCATTTAAAATTCCCCCTTGTAATAATAAAAATAGTTATTTGTATTTAGTTTATAGGTATACCACCGTATACAAATTCGCTAAGTATTAAATGCGAATTATATTGGAGTATATTTTTAAAACGTAAATACAATTTTATTTTAACAACTATTTGATATTATTTCAACATCTATATTTCCACAAATTGCGACAAATATTTAAATACTATACAAACAAAAAAGTCAAACAAGAATGCAAATAAATCTGCAATCTTATTTGACCTTATAATTAACATCAAAAGCATAGTTAAAAAACCGCAAAAAAATTTCAGCATAGATTTTACAGTC
>CABVEG010000132.1 GCA_902497185.1 uncultured Eubacteriales bacterium
TAAGCAGCAAAAACCTCCTTACTGCTTTGAAATTCATTTTCAAGAGCAGTTAACTGAGCTTCAAGAGAATTAAGCTTGTCATCATTTTGTACAAGTCCGGCACCCATTATAAAACATACCAAGAGCATTACAAAGCTGACACTTCCCAACAGATTTATGGTTTTGCTTTGGTCAATAGGTGCATAGTGTTTTGCTTTTTTAGGCTTTTTTGAAATTGCCACACGTCTTGCTTTAGCGCCTGCATCCTCCGTAACCTCTGCCTTTTCTTTTTCCTCCTCTTTGGTCTCTTTTATTTTATTTTCAAGCATATATTCATGCATACCGTCATTTTTCTCATAATATATTATGTAACCTTTAACAGAGCTAAATACCTCTTCGTTATTATTCCATTTGTAAAATCCCGTAATTTTTTCTGTAGGGTCGGTTATATACAATACCTGTAATCCTTTTGTTATATTATTTTTTTGAAATGCACAAAGTTTTTCGCTTATATAATCTTCAAAGCCCGGTTGAACATATGTCCATCCTACAACCTGACAATCCTTAAAATATAAGCCTAACTGTTTTTCAATGTACTGCCAGCTTTTTTCCGTAAGCTCAATCATACCATTTTTTTGTATGGTATATTTTCCCTGAATAACGCCGTTTATGAATAAAACACTGTCATTATTTATTGTCAGATTTCTGCCAACCAGTATTGCAATTTTTTCACAGCCGTTATCAGATGCTGCATACTGCTCAAGATATGTACAGGCATAATCCTCAAGATATATTCGGCTGCCCTCAGATATGCTGCCTATCTGTTTTACGTTATTTGGTAAACTTATTAATTCTTCATTAGTCATTTTAGACATCCTTTCTTTATTATGGTTTTATGGATACATAATATCAGACCATTAAACACAATTATGTAAAATTCTGGTAGTAAAGCAGGGTTTTTATTAGCAAATAATTTCAAAATTCAATAAAACCTACCAAATACATAATAATCACTTGTTTTGATTATATTATTATAGGGGTGATTAAGTGTTTGAAAACAGAGAATATTTATCGGTAAAAGATGATAACTGCAGAAATATGTTAAGCAGCAGTATCAAAAAATATATGAATAAAAGACTTGATAAAAATAAAGACATAGTTGTATTTTGTATAGGTACGGATAGGGCAACGGGGGATTCCCTTGGACCTCTTGTAGGCACAATGCTAAAAAAAATGGGTGTAACAAATGTAATGGGTACAATAGACCGTCCTGTACATGCAGTTAATATAGAGGATAAAATAAATCAGCTGTATACTGATTATAATAAGCCTTTAGTGCTTGCAATAGATGCTTGTCTTGGAATATATAATCATATAGGCAGCCTTAGCATATGGGAGGGAGCACTAAGTCCGGGAGCAGGAATATCAAAAAAATTAAGAGATGTAGGTGATATTTCGATTACGGGAATAGTAAATAAATGGAGCAGTAATGGTATTGTACAGCTACAGAGCACAAGGCTTTCAATTGTTATGAATATGGCAGAAGTTATTGCAGGAGGAATATATGATGCTCTTAAGGATATTGACTGCTAAAATTAATTATTGTTTCATTAAAATTTTATTTAGTTTTTACTTTATGCTTGACAAAAAATGAATAATTAAATATCATTAATAATAGTGATTTAGTATAAATCCAAAATATTATTTAAAGGGGATAATGAAATGAAAAAGAAAATTATTACAGGCTTAACTTTAGTTTTAGCTGCATTCAGTCTTGTTGCCTGCGGTCAAAATGATACAAATGCTACATCAGATGACACACAGGAGTGGAAGTTAAATGAAACAGCAGAAAAAGCTGAAGATACTGAAGATACTGAAGATACTGAAGATACTGATGATGGCTTAGAGGCTTTTTCTGAACTTCCACAGTTAAAGGGAGTTCAAACAGGTGATACTATTGCAACGATTCATACTAATAAAGGAGATATTAAGGTATGGTTTTTTGATGATTATGCTCCAAAGGCTGTAGAGAATTTTATAACTCATGCAAAGGATGGTTATTATGACGGTGTTACATTCCACAGAGTTATTAATGATTTTATGATCCAAGGTGGTGATCCTGAAGGTACAGGTATGGGAGGAGAAAGTATATGGGGTGCTGATTTTGAAAACGAAGTATCTTTGAATTTAAGGAGCTTTAGAGGCTCATTATGTATGGCAAATGCAGGACCTGATACTAACAGCAGTCAGTTTTATATTGTACAAAGCGACCAGCATGATAAAATGAAGTCTATGCTAGAATCTACAGATGCTTCTCAGATTTATCAGGGACCAAGCTCTAAGAGAACTTTTAAAGGCAAAGATGGCAATGATTTAACAATCGGTGATGTATTTCCACAGGAAGTTATAGATGCTTATGGTACATTAGGTGGCTATCCTGCGCTTGATCTGGATTATACGGTTTTTGGACAGGTATATGAAGGTTTGGATATTGTAGACTCCATTGCTGCTGTAGAAACAGATGGAAATGACAAGCCTTTAGAGGATATAATTATTGAAAGTATTGAAGTAGGAACTTATTAATTATGAATTTGTTATCAGTTGAAAATTTATGCAAATCCTTTGGTGAAAAGGTGATTTTTAACAATTTAACATTTGGTATTGATGATAAAGATAAGATCGGTGTAATTGGTGTTAATGGTACCGGTAAATCCACACTTCTGAAAATTATTGCGGGAGATGAAGAGGCAGACAGCGGCTCTGTTATAAAAATGAATGGCTTAAGAGTAGGCTATCTGCCTCAAATACCTATATTTGAAAATAATGAAGTTGTAATGGATTATATGAACAGAATATGTCATATAACCAATCCAAATGAAGAAAGTGAAGCAAAATCCATACTTACAAGACTTGGTATAATGAATTATTATCAATCAGTAAGTGAGCTGTCAGGAGGTCAGAGAAAAAGAGTGGCTTTGGCTGCTGCAATGATTTCTCCTGTGGATCTGCTTATATTGGACGAGCCTACCAATCATATAGATAATGACACCGTAATGTGGCTTGAGTCGAATTTAAAAAAGACCACAAAAGCTCTTTTAATGGTTACTCATGACAGATATTTCCTTGACAGGGTGGTTAATAAAACCATTGAGCTTGACAAGGGCAATATGTATACTTATGATGGCAATTACAGTCAGTTTCTTGAGCTAAAGGCAGAAAGAGAGGAAAGAGAAATTGCCAATGAAAGAAAAAGGCAGAATTTTTTAAGAACAGAGCTGGAGTGGGTAAGAAGAGGAGCACAGGCACGATCAACCAAGCAAAAAGCAAGGCTTGAAAGATTTGAAGAAATATCTGATATGACAGGTCCTGTTAAAAAGCAGAAGGTTGAAATAGCAGGACTTTCTTCAAGGCTAGGAAGAAAGACTATTGAAGCAAATAATATATGTAAGTCCTTTGATGGCAAGCTGCTTATTAAAGACTTTAGCTACATTGTGTTAAAGCATGACAGAATAGGTATTGTGGGACCTAACGGCTGTGGAAAATCAACTCTTGTAAATATACTTACGGGCAGACTTAATCCTGATGAGGGCAGTGTAGTTACAGGAGAAACCGTTAAGCTTGGTATTTTTTCGCAGGAAAATGATAATATGGAGGATGGGAACAGAGTAATTGACTACATAAAAGAAGTAGGTGAATATATTAATACTCGTGACGGCAGAGTGTCAGCATCTCAACTTTTAGAAAGATTTTTATTTAATGCTGAAATGCAATATTCTCCAATAAGTAAACTTTCGGGAGGGGAAAGAAGGCGTTTATATCTTTTAAGGGTTCTTATGTCTGCTCCTAACATCCTTTTTCTTGATGAGCCTACAAATGATTTAGATATAGAAACATTAACTATACTTGAAAATTATCTGGATGGATTTGACGGAGCTGTTATTACAGTATCTCATGACAGATATTTTTTGGACAAATGTGTTGACAGAATATTTGCCTTTGAAGGTAATGGATGTATCAAACAGTATGAGGGTGGCTATACAGATTATATTGAGGCGCAAAAAACAACGGAAAATATAAAAGCTGAAAAAAAGGAATCGAAGACATGGGACAAGGGAGTTAAAAAGCTCAAAATGTCCTATAATGAGGAAAGAGAATTTGCTGTCATTGACAGTGAGATTGCTGAGCTTGAAGACAAAATTTCCAATATAGAGAATGAAATGAGCCTTTGTGCCAGTCAGTATTCAAAACTTCAGGAGCTTACAGAAGAAAAAAGTGAGCTTGAAAATATACTTGCTGAAAAAATGGACAGATGGGTATATCTTACTGAGCTTGACGAAAAAATTAAATTACAGAATTAGGGAATGTTGTAAAATAATAGAAATCCGTTTCAAGTTTTCTGTAAATACTATAAACTTATAAAAGAGCTGTTGCATAATAGTCACCTATATTGCAACAGCTCCATATTTTTATATTTATAAAATTTGATACATATCAAGAAGTAATTTCTTAGTATCTTCAAAGCTTAAGCAAGGATCAGTAATTGATTTTCCGTAAATATGTCCCTTAGCCTCACAGCTTTGGTTGCCACCCATGATATAACTTTCAATCATTACACCCTTAACTAGTTTTTTTAGCCTGTCGCTACAGCTTCTTGAATGAAGAATGTCTTTAACAATTCTTGGCTGTTCAGTATGAATTTTCTTTGAGTTAGAGTGGTTAGCATCTACAATAACAGCAGGATTAAGATACTTGCCTGCATCATACATATCTGCAGCAAGAATTAAATCTTCATAATGGTAGTTTTGAATATGTACACCTCTTTTGTTTACAGAGCCTCTCATAATTGCATGAGTCAAAGGATTACCGCTGGTTTTTACCTCGTATCCGCTGTAAATAAAGTCATGCCCCTGCTGTGCAGCTCTTATAGAGTTGAACATAACGGAAAGGTCACCACTCATAGGATTTTTCATACCAACAGGCACATCAATGCCACTTGATGTAAGTCTGTGCTGCTGATTTTCAACACTTCTTGCTCCTATTGCAATATATGAAAGAATATCTTCAACATAAGGAAGGTTAGAAGGATATAGCATTTCATCAGCAATAGGCAAACCTGTTTCCTTAATAACTCTTAAATACATCTTTCTTATTGCATTAATGCCTGCTGCCATATTAGGCTCACCGTTAGGGTCAGGCTGGTGCATCATACCTTTATAGCCTTCACCTGTTGTTCTTGGCTTACCCGTATAGACTCTTACTATAGTGAAAATTTTGTCACTAACAAGTTTGCTGACTTCAGAAAGTCTTCTTGCATAATCACATACTGAATCTTCCTCGTCAGCAGAGCATGGACCGACAATAACTACAAATCTGTTATCCTTGCCTTCAAAAATATCTCTTAATTGTCTGTCATTTTCATCCTTAATTGCCTTTAATTCAGGTGTAAGGGGTGTGTTTTCACGTATTTCGTCAGGTGTTGACATTTTTCTGATATTAGTAAAACTCATTTTAAATCTCTCCTATTTAATATTATTATCCATTATTTATAAATATA
>CABVEG010000133.1 GCA_902497185.1 uncultured Eubacteriales bacterium
GATTGCAAACCTGCGGATTAAAGTCTGCGACGCTTTTTGAATTACGGTGTCGCAAAGAAATTCACTATTTCTTGAAAAATTTAGTTTATTAACAGTCTGATATCAGCTAAATTTAGCTGATATTTTTTTACATCAAAAAAAGCTATCCTCCTCTACTCAAATTTCAAGGACGATAGCTTATAGCTTCGTGGTACCACCTTAATTTATCTGCATTTCACAATAACAGACCTTATCGAGTACAAACATACTCTAGTGCTGTAATGGGCACACCCATCGTAGCCTATGCAAATATTTGCAGTCGGTACGCAGCTCCAAGACCATTTTCAATAAAGTATTCTGTACCTGATTTCCACCAACACAGGCTCTCTGTAACATATACAGTATTTACTCTTCTTTTCACAGCTTTTGAATTTTACACAAATATAATAACTCAATTAAATAAAATTGTCAATGGTTTTAGTTGAAGGGGAATAAATTTTATGCTATACTTTATTTATAAACACAAAAAATTAAGAGGGAATAACATGGATATAGAACTAATAAAATCCTTATGTAAAGATGAAACTATTGAAGCAACAGGTCATTTTGCTGAAAGGTGTTTAAAAAGAAATATCACTTATAAAGAAACAAAAGAGGCTATTTTAAAAGGTGAAATCATTGAGGACTATCCAAATGATTATCCATTTCCAAGTTGTTTATTACTTGGAACAACACTAAAAGAAAAATATCTGCATATAGTTGTAGGCATAGGCAAAAATAAATTATGGTTAATTACTGTTTACGAACCTGATAAAAATGAATGGGATGAGTCATTAAAATTCAGAAGGGAGAATTAATTATGGAACAATGTTTTTTCTGCAAAGGCAGTATGAAGGACGGATTTACTAATTATATGCTTGACCTCAACGGTCATTTCATTATTATAAAAAATGTTCCTTGCCACAAATGTTCACAATGCGGTGAGGTTTCCTATAGTGGTGCAACAATGGCTAAAATTGATGAAATTGTTGAAATACTAAAAAATACTCTTACAGAAGTTGCTATAGTAGAATTTGCAGCATAAAAAATGGGGCTGTCGCAAATTAGTTTTTTTAGACTAATTTACACTCAGCCTCATTTTCATTTACACATTAAATCTGAAAAGAATTACATCTCCATCCTTAACAACGTATTCCTTACCTTCACTTCTGTAAACACCTGCCTCCTTAGCAGCAGTAATTGAGCCAAGCCTTACCAAATCATCATAGGTAACAACCTCAGCCCTTATAAATCCTCTTTCAAAATCAGAGTGAATTTTACCTGCTGCCTGTGGTGCCTTAGTACCATCAGTAATAGTCCAAGCTCTTACCTCAGTTTCGCCGGCAGTAAGATAGCTTATAAGACCAAGAAGTGAATAACTTGCATTAATAAGTCTGTCCAGACCGCTTGATTCACAGCCTAAGTCAGCAAGAAATTCCTGCTTTTCATCATTTTCAAGCTCAGCAATTTCTTCTTCTATCTTAGCGCAAACAACAAATACACCTGAACCTTCTTCCTTAGCAAGCTCTCTTACAGCCTGAACGTGTGGATTAGATGCACCGTCATCAGCTAAATCCTCCTCTGATACATTGGCAGCATATAAAACAGGCTTTCTGCTTAAAAGAGTAAGACTGTCAGCAAAGGCAGCATCCTCATCATCAAATTCAAGACTTCTGGCATTTTTGCCCTCCTCAAGAGCCGCCTTAATTTCCTTTAAAACAACAAGCTCCTTAGCCAATGACTTGTCATTCATAGCCTGCTTTTGAGTTTTTGCAATTTTCTTATCAACTACTTCAAGGTCGGCAAGCATAAGTTCAAGGTTAATTGTTTCAATATCCCTTACAGGGTCAACCTTAGCATCAACGTGAACAATGTTGCTGTCCTCAAAACATCTTACAACATGAACAATAGCATCAACTTCTCTTATGTGGGACAAAAACTTATTACCTAAACCCTCACCCTGACTTGCACCCTTAACAAGACCTGCAATATCCACAAATTCAATAACAGCAGGTGTTACCTTTTGAGTAGTGTACATATCAGCAAGAACATCAAGTCTTTTGTCAGGCACAGGAACAATACCCACATTAGGGTCAATGGTACAAAACGGATAGTTTGCAGATTCAGCACCGCCCCCTGCAAGGGAATTAAATAATGTACTCTTACCAACGTTAGGCAAGCCAACAATACCTAGTTTCATAATAAAATTTCTCCTTTGTTTACATTATATCTATACATTAAAATAGACGGCAAGAAAAACCGTCTATTTCATAATTTGCAAAATTAATCTCTGTTAGCAACAGCACCGGTAAGTAATCCTAAAAGAAATACTAAGAATGCTACACCCAATGTACAAACAGCTAACTTTGGCTTATCCTCTTCAGGAATAAATGTACCCTTTAAAACGTGTGCCTTTGCTTCCTCGGCAGCCGCACGATAATGCTTTCTTGGTCTTGCATATCTCATATAAATTACCTCCTACTATTTTAATTACGTTTTCCTGTTTTATAATTATACCACATTTAGCTAAATTATAAAAGAGAAATTTTTATTAATATTGCTAAATATTGGATATTGGTGTATACTAAGAAAAAATATATTAATTTTGGAGGTGTTGTGATTGAGTTATGAAGTAAAAAGCAGTGAGGTTGTATATAAAGGCAGAGTTTTTAACCTTGAAAAAGACGTAATAACACTGCCTGACGGAAGAGAGGCAACAAGAGAAACCATAAGACACGGTGGTGCTGCCGCTATGATTCCCATTGACAATGATGGAAAAATTATTTTTGTAAGACAGTACAGACATTCAGCCAGAAAAGAGGTACTTGAAATACCGGCAGGCACTATAGAAAACGGTGAGGACCCTTATGAATGTGCCATAAGAGAAATACAGGAAGAAACATCATATAAGGCAGGAAAAATGACATTTTTGCTTAAAATGTATTCTGCAATAGGCTTTTGCAGTGAAGTTATACACATTTATGTTGCAGAAAACCTTGAAAAAGGTGAATTTAATCTTGATGATGATGAATTTATTACTACGGAAAGATATACTGTCGATGAAGCTGTAGAAATGATTTACAGAAATGAAATTTGTGACAGTAAAACTATTTCCGCTATTTTTGCTTATAAAGATTATTTAAGCAAAAATAGGTAAATTAAAAGGGCACACATTTTTGTGTGCCCCAAAAAATATATTTTATATTTTCATACCAACTTCAATAGCAAAATCCATTGCCATTGCATTCTTTAAAGATTTTTCTTAATATCTTCACCAATCTGTTTGATTCTATCCTCTTCAGCATTAAAGCTGCCAAAATGAATATTAACAAGGTCCCCTGCAAGTCTTGGTAAAATATGAATATGGAAATGGAACACAGTCTGACCTGCCATTTCACCATTATTCTGTAATATATTTACACCATCACAAGAAGTTGCTTTCTGAACAGCAGCAGCAACCTTCTTAGCTACAACAAAAGCCTTAGCAGTCAATTCCTCAGGCATTTCAAAAATATTGGCATAATGATGCTTACAAATAACAAGGCTATGACCAATATTGGCAGGATTAATATCCAATATTACTTTAAAATCATCATCTTCATAAACAGTAGTTGATGGAATCTCACCATTAGCAATTTTACAAAATACACAGCTCATTTTTGTTTCCTCCTTTTAAATAACCATTTAACGTGGTAGTTAAGCTGCCACCTCGTCCTCAAAAAATCTCTTGTGCCATATAAGGAACATATAAACTGTCCATACTTTACGGCTGTAGTCACCCTTACCTGCTTTGTGGTCATCAAGATATTTCATAATCTTATCGGTGTTGAAATATTTTTCAGCCGCAGCAGAAGTAAAGGCTTCCTTAATAATGTTATAATACTTGTCCTCCTTAAGCCACACTCTGATTGGCACAGGAAAACCAAGCTTTTTCTTAGTAGCAGTTGCTTCAGGAAGGTATTTTTTACTTGCCATTCTAAAGGCATACTTTGTTGCTCGTCTGTTTACTCTGTAATCAGTAGGGAGCTTTCTTGCTACGTTGAAAACCTCTTTGTCAAGGAAAGGTACTCTTACCTCAAGAGAATTAGCCATACTCATTTTGTCTGCTTTAAGCAGAATATCTCCTACCATCCACAAATTAAGGTCAATAAACTGCATCTTAGTCACATCATCAAGACCCTCACAAAAATCATAATAAGGCTTTGTAATTTCAGTATGGTCAAATTTTCCGCTTGGATTTTTAAGAATGCTTTCTCTTTCCTTCTTAGAAAACATTTGATTACCATTGCCGTAAAATCTTTCTTCTACGTCAAGGGCAGCACGTCTGAAATAATTTTTACCCTTAAATCTGAAAGGAACAATACCTGCTAGCTTGGCAAGTGCCTTTCTGACAGGCTTTGGAAAAATTTTCATTGGTGCAAGAGCCATAGGCTCTTCATAAATATTATAGCCGCCAAAGAACTCGTCAGCCCCCTCGCCTGAAAGAGCAACCTTAACCTTCGTTCTTGCCAGCTTACTTACAAAATAAAGGGCAACCGCACTTGGGTCAGCAAGAGGCTCATCCATATGATACTGTACCTTTGGAAGGCTTTCCCAGTATTCATCTGTTGAAATTATTTTTGAATTGCTTTCAATACCTACATACTTTGAAAGCTCCTCTGCATAACCTATTTCGTTATATTTTTCATAATCAAAGCCTACAGTAAATGTCTTGCCGCTTTCCTTATCCATTCCATTTCTGAAGGTTGCGGCAACAAAGCTTGAATCAACACCGCTGGAGAGGAAGGAACCAACCTCAACATCACTGACAACAGTATGCATACCAACAGAATCAAGAAGAACGTCCTCAACCTCCTGAATTGCACTCTGTAGTTTTTTGCCATTAACAGGATCAGCTACAATATCCTTTTCAGGTTCAAACTTAGGCTGCCAATATCTCTTAATTTCAAGTGTTCCATTTTGATAAGTCAAATAATGAGCAGGTTTCAGCTTATAAACACCCTTAAAAAATGTTTCGTCAAGCACTGAATACTGGAATGTTAAGTAATTTTCAAGAGCTAATGTATTAACCTCTTTATTAAACTTAGGATATGGCAAAAAACTCTTTATTTCAGAACCAAATAAAAGCTCACCGTCAATTTGAGCATAATAATAAGGCTTAATACCAAAATAATCTCTTGCAGCAAAAAGCTTTTTATTATTCATATCATATATTGTAAAGGCAAACATACCCCTTAAATCATTAAGCATATCCTCGCCCTTTTCCTCATAAAGATGGACAAGAACTTCCGTATCCGCATGAGTATAAAAGGTATGACCCTTTTGTATTAAATCTTCCTTTAAACTTTGATAGTTATAAATTTCACCGTTAAATACAATCACTATAGACTTATCCTCATTATAAATAGGCTGAGAGCCATCCTCAAGACCTATAATACTAAGACGTCTGAAACCAAATGTTACTTCTTCATCAGAATGA
>CABVEG010000134.1 GCA_902497185.1 uncultured Eubacteriales bacterium
TATTGGATTTTGCAGGGCATGAAGAAGAACCTAATTATTATATTTAATTTTTGAATAATTTTTTTCAAAGCCCTTTAGACCTACAAGGTCAATATATTCATCAACAAGACCTTTCTTTTCCTTGTATATTTTTCTTGCCTTTAAACCAAAAGCAATGTTATCATACACATTAAGCCATGGAAAAAGTGTAGGATTTTGAAAAACAAGACCTCTGTCATAACCTGCGTCATCAATTTCATTGCCATCAAGTATAAGTTCACCCGAATCAGGCTTAATAAGTCCTGCAATAAGTCTTAAAAGAGTTGACTTTCCACAGCCTGAAGGACCTATAAAGCTAACAAAAGAACCCGGTTCAATATCAAGACTTATATTAGTTAATGCTCTTGTTATATCTCCATTTACATTGACAAATGTTTTAGTAACATTATTAATATTTATTTGACCCAAATCTACCATTTAATCATTCCCTTCTGCCATACTAAAGCCCTATCCCTTACCTTAAACAATAATGTTACAAGAAGAGAAAAAACAGTAGCAATAACAATTAAACCGCCATACACATTAGCATAGCTCATCATTTCCTTTTCCCAGTTTACATACCATCCAATCCCATATTTAGCACCAATCATTTCTGCTGTCATCAATGTTACAAAGGCAGAACTGCTGCCATTGAATATTCCCAAAAATATACTTGGCATTGCAGCAGGAATACCTACCTTAAATACTTTATAAACAACATTAGCTCCTAAGGTCGATGAGACCTCAAACATAGAGTTGGTAATATTTCTTATACCACTGCTGGTCATTACATTTACAGGAAACCATACAGACAATCCAATCAAGAAACAGCTTGCTGAAACTGTAGAAGGAAAGCATATTAACACCAAAGGAATCCATGCCGTAGCCGGTATAGGACCTAAAAATCTTATAACAGGACTTAACCAATAAGATATTTTTTCATTAAATCCAATACCTACTCCCGTAACAATTCCTGCCAGTGTACCTCCTAAAAATCCTATAAACAACAATCTTGCCGAATATAAAAGACATTTTAAAATTAATATCCTATCGTCTACTATTGCTCCTATAACTCTTGAATTAGACGGAAAATATATAACAGGCAGCAAAGCCAATTTTCCCGTAATAACATTTATAATTGAAACCAATATTATTACACCTGCAAAAAACGGCGCCTTACTTTTATATCTGTCGGCAGCATTTTTATTAAACACAGAATATAAGGCTATTATCAATGAAAATACGGTTATTATAATACTAATAAACAAATAATAATTAAAATCAACATTAGACTGAGCTTGTGCTGTAGGAATTAATATATCAATTAATACAGAAATCAAGCCGCATATAAAAGGCAACCATAAGACCAATTTACACACCTCTTTTCATATTATTCATACTTGTTTTATATGATTTATACTTAAAAATTATCCCTCAATCCCTTTCGGCATTGAGGGCATATTTTATCATTATTTAATTACTTTACAGCCTTAAAAGCTTCCTCTAAATCCTCAATAATATCATCAATATTTTCAGTACCTATAGAAAGTCTTATAGTATTAGGCTTAATACCCTGATCTAAAAGCTCCTCCTCTGTGCACTGGCTATGAGTAGTTGTTGCAGGATGAATAACAAGTGACTTAACATCGGCTACATTTGCAAGAAGTGAAAACAGTTCAAGATTATCAATGAAATCCTTTGCCTTCTGTGCATCACCCTTTATTTCAAATGTAAATATAGAGCCGCCGCCATTAGGGAAGTACTTAGCATATAACTTTTTCTGTTCTTCATTATCAGTTACTGAAGGATGGTGCACAGCTTCAACCTGTGGATGATTGTTAAGATATTCCACAACCTTTAAGGCATTTGAAACGTGTCTTTCTACTCTCAAAGAAAGAGTTTCAAGTCCCTGAAGGAAGAAAAATGCGTGGAATGGTGAAAGTGTAGCACCTGTATCTCTTAATAAAATTGCTCTAATCTTAGTAACGAAAGCCGCTGCGCCTACTGCCTTTGTAAAGCTGATACCGTGATAGCTTGGGTTAGGTTCAGTAAGTGACGGGAACTTGCCTGATGCCTCCCAGTCAAATTTACCACTGTCAATAATTACACCGCCAATAGTTGTGCCGTGACCTCCAATAAACTTAGTAGCAGAATGTACAACAATATCAGCACCATACTCAATAGGTCTTACAAGATATGGTGTGGCAAATGTACTGTCAACTACAAGAGGAATTTTATGCCTATGGGCAATTTCAGCTATTTTTTCAATATCTACAACATCAGAGTTTGGATTACCTAATGTTTCAATATAAACAGCCTTAGTATTATCCTGAATAGCAGATTCAACTGCATCATAGTCAAAAATATCTACAAATGTAGTTGTAATACCATACTGTGGTAATGTATGCGCCAATAAATTATAGCTGCCGCCATAAATATTCTTTGCTGATACAATATGGTCACCATTTTGCGCAAGATTTTCAATAGTATATGTAATTGCCGCTGCACCTGATGCAACAGCAAGAGCGGCAACACCGCCTTCAAGAGCAGCAATTCTCTTTTCAAATACGTCTTCTGTCGGATTTGTTAATCTGCCGTAAATATTACCTGCATCAGCAAGACCAAATCTTGCAGCTGCATGGTCACTATTTCTGAATACATAAGATGAAGTCTGATAAATAGGCACAGCTCTTGCATCTGTTACGGGATCAGGACTTTCCTGACCCACATGAAGTTGTAAAGTTTCAAATTTAAAGTTTCTCTCATTTCTTGTTTTCTTACTCATTGCTATATACCTCGTTCTTTCTATAATCTAAACTATATCGTTAATTACTTTAATCTGTAAATAATGGAGTGGATAAATATCTGTCGCCTGTATCAGGCAATAATACTACAATGTTCTTACCCTTATTTTCTTCTCTCTTTGCAAGCTCAACTGCCGCCCATAAGGCCGCACCTGATGAAATACCTACAATAACGCCTTCTGCTCTGGCAAACTCTTTACCAACCTTAAAGGCATCGTCATTCTCAACTGCAATAACCTCATCATAAACATCAGTGTCAAGAGTTTCAGGCACAAAACCTGCACCAATACCCTGAATTTTATGAGAACCTGCATAACCTTCTGAAAGTACGGGAGAACTCTTTGGCTCAATGGCAACAACTTTAATATTAGGATTTTTTGACTTTAAATATTTGCCAACACCTGTAATTGTTCCTCCTGTACCAACACCTGCAACAAATATATCTACATTACCATCTGTATCACTCCATATTTCAGGACCTGTTGTCTTTATATGAGCTTCAGGATTTGCCTGATTTTCAAACTGTCCAAGGATAATTGAATTTTCAATTTCTTTGTTTAATTCCTCTGCCTTAGCAATAGCGCCCTTCATTCCCTTTGCGCCGTCAGTGAGAACAACCTCTCCACCGTAAGCCTTAAGTAGATTCCTCCTTTCAACACTCATAGTTTCAGGCATTGTAAGTATTGCCTTGTATCCCTTAGCTGTAGCAACTGCAGCAATACCAATACCAGTGTTGCCGCTTGTTGGTTCAATAATTGTTGCCCCGGGCTTTAACTGCCCTTTCTTTTCAGCGTCCTCAATCATTGCTAGTGCAATTCTGTCCTTCACGCTGCCCGCCGGATTGAAATATTCAAGCTTTGCATAAATATTGTCAACACCCTTTAAAGAATTAAAATTATTAGTCTTTAATATAGGTGTACCTCCGATTAATTCTGTCATAGAGTTATAAATTTTTGCCATAGATAAAACCGCCTTTCATTATTCATATATTTCCTATAAACTTGATATGATTTATCTTGAAATGAATATACCATATATTTCATACTTTGTCAATAGGAAAATATAATTTTTTTTAAAATTTTAAATTACTAGTACAACTATCCTTTCGCATACCTTGTAAGGGGTGATTTAATTGAGCAGAACCAAGTTTGCTATAATAGGCGGTGACTACAGATACAAACTATTAAAGGAACTCCTTGAAAATGACGGATATACAGTGTCAATATATGGCAATATATACTCTGAAAGTACTGACAGCCTAGATAGTTGTCTTTACAATTCAAAGGCTTTAATAGCTCCTATTCCCATAACAAAGGAAAATGATTATATAAATATGAATGAAAATTTTAAAATATCAGTAAATGATCTTTTTAATTCAATGAATAATCACAATGTAGATATATTAATAGGAGGAGTTATTTCAGATAAGCTAAAAGAAAGAGCTATAGAATCAGGCATAAAATCAACAGACCTTTTCTCTCTTGAGGAAGTTGCCATAAACAATGCCATACCTACAGCTGAGGGTGCAATAATGACAGCAATACAGGAAAGTGACAGAGTACTTTTTAAAAGCAGAATACTTGTACTTGGATTTGGCAGGTGCGGAAAAGTATTAAGTAATATGCTTAAAGGAATAGGTGCCGATGTATGCATAAGTTATAGAAAAAAGAGTGATAAAGCATATATTAACTCCATAAACTGTACTCCCGTCAATATTAATGAGTACGAAAGAGCCTTGGCACAATATGATTTCATATTTAATACTATTCCATCACAGATATTAAATAGGGAAGCATTAAAAAGAATAAGAAAGGATACAGTTATTATTGACATTGCACAAGCACCGGGAGGAGTAGACTACAGCTATGCCAGAAAGCTTAATTTAAAAGCACTTTACTGCCCCGGACTTCCCGGCAGAGTGGCGCCTTACTCTGCTGCCCAGATATTAAAAACATCAATTATAGATATTGCTCTTGACAGCTAAGCACCTTATTTCCTCATTAATCATAGTATACAAAAGGAGGTGATACAATGGACCTACAGGGAATAAATCTTGGTCTATGTATGTGCGGATCCTTTTGTACCTTTAATGAGGTAATAAAAGAAGTGGAAGCATTAAGCAGAAAAGGCATAAATATTTATCCTATAATGAGCTACAATGCAGACAGCATAAGCACAAGATTTGGCGCTGTAGAGGATTTTAGAGATAAGCTGTATGATATTACAGGCAACAATATAATATCAACAATAAAAGAGGCTGAACCCATAGGTCCTCAAAAGCTGCTGGATATAATGCTTGTTGCCCCCTGCACAAGCAACACAATGGCAAAACTTAACAACGGAATAACAGATACACCTGTAACTATGGCATGCAAAGCACATTTAAGAAACAACAGACCTTTGGTAATTGCCTTGGCAACAAATGATGCTTTGGGAATTAGCCTTAAAAACATTGGAGGATTAATGGTAAGAAAAAATATATATTTTACACCTTTTTCACAGGATAATCCTGAAAAAAAGCCTCTTTCAATGATTGCAGATTTCAGTAAAATTTACGAAACTTTAGCCCTTGCAATGGAGGGTAAGCAGATACAGCCCATTATTTTTTAGTAAATATAACCAAAAAAATGGCACTTCGTTATTAAAACGAGGTGCTTTTTTATAA
>CABVEG010000135.1 GCA_902497185.1 uncultured Eubacteriales bacterium
GGACGGGGACTAGTTTGTGTACTTGCATAGCAAGAACGCAAACTACACGGCTGGTCCCCACCTTAGCATACTGCAAGAAATGCAAGCATTTCTTGCAAGCGTGTCGACTTTATCGACACGCAGAAAGGACGTTTTGCAACGTCCTTTTTAATACAATTTACATCTTTTCAACAGAAAGTATTACCTTTTCGCCGTTAATGTTCCACTCCTTACTAATAGTACCTGTACCCTCACAAATATCATCAGCAAGAACATCTGTAGAAATAGATTCTTTATTATCATTAAATACCTTAGCAATAGTATCATTACCATTATAATATACCTTAATTCTGTCAAGGACCTCAAAGCCTGCATCTTTTCTCATTGTCTGAATTTTAGATACAAGCTCTCTTACAAAACCTTCTTCAATAAGTTCAGGAGTAAGAGTTGTGCTTAATACAACAGTTGTTGATTTATCACTTTCAGCAACAAAACCTTCAGCCTGTGCAGTTTCTGTCAATACATCATCTTCTGCAAGCTCCACATCAGTACCATCCACATTAAACTTAATGACACCATTAGTCTTTAACTCATTCATAAGAGCATTGCCGTCACTATTTTTAAGATACTCGCCAATAGCAGGTACAAGCTTACCATACTTTCTGCCAAGAGTTCTTAACTGTGGCTTAAAGCTGTAGCTTGTAAACTTAGATGCATCATCAACAAATTCCATATTCTTAACATTAAGCTCATCAAGAATAATATCAAAGTATTCTGCATCAAGTTTTCTGTCAGACTGAACATACATATTGCCTATAGGCTGTCTGTTCTTAATGCCTGATGTATTTCTCGCTGCTCTTCCTGCAACTACAATAGAAAGTACAAGCTCCATATTTACCTCAAGCTTATCATTAATCATAGATTCATCGGCAACAGGGAAGTTACACAAATGAACTGACTTAGGTGCATTATTGTCAATATTAGCAACTAAGTTCTGATAAATACTTTCTGCCATAAACGGAGTAAACGGAGCAGATAACTTAGTCATAGTTGTAAGAACAGTGTATAATGTCATATAAGCATTAATCTTATCCTGTGGCATATCCTTGCCCCAGAATCTTTCTCTTGATCTTCTTACATACCAGTTAGAAAGCTCATCTACAAAGTCGGCCATTGCTCTTGCAGCCTCTGTAATCTTATAGTTTTCAAGAGAATTATCAACATATTTAACAAGGGAATTAAGCTTTGATAATATCCACTTATCCATTGGAGAAAGTTTATCGTACTCAAGCTTATAGTCCATTGGATTAAAGTTATCTATATTGGCATAAAGTACATAGAAAGCATAAGTATTCCATAAAGTACCCATAAACTTTCTCTGATACTCATTTACAGCCTTGTCATCAAATCTGTTTGGCAGCCAAGGTGCAGAGTTGGCATAGAAATACCATCTTACAGCATCAGCTCCCTGATTGTCAAGTACGCTCCAAGGGTCAACAACATTGCCTAAGTGCTTAGACATCTTTCTTCCCTCTCTGTCCTGAACGTGACCCAAAACTATAACATTCTTATATGGGCTCTTGTCAAAAATAAGAGTAGAAATAGCCATTAACGTATAGAACCAGCCTCTTGTCTGATCAATAGCCTCTGAAATAAAGTCAGCAGGATAGTTTTCGTCAAATATTTCCTTATTTTCAAAAGGATAATGCCACTGCGCAAACGGCATTGAACCTGAATCAAACCAACAGTCAATAACCTCTGATACTCTGTGCATCTTGCCTCCACACTTAGGACAGTTAAGCTCAACAGCATCAATATATGGCTTATGGAGCTCAATATCATCAGGACAATTATCGCTCATTTCCTTTAACTCGGCAATAGATCCGATAGTGTGCTTGTAGCCACAGTCACACTCCCAAATAGGAAGAGGAGTACCCCAGTATCTTTCTCTTGAAAGACCCCAGTCAATAACATTTTCAAGGAAATTGCCAAATCTGCCTGTCTTAATATTTTCAGGCATCCAATTTACGGTATTGTTATTCTTTAAGAGCTGATCTCTTACCTTAGTCATAGAAATAAACCATGTATCTCTTGCATAGTAAAGCAAAGGAGTATCACATCTCCAGCAGAAAGGATAATCGTGTTCAAAAGGAATTGCAGCAAATAACTTACCGCTTTCTTCCAATCTCTTTAATATTTCCTTATCGCCGTCCTTAACGAATACACCTGCAAGCCCTTCTACCTCTTCGGTAAAGCAGCCCTGCTCATTTACAAGCTGAACAAAAGGAAGGTCATAATTTCTTCCTACATTGGCATCATCCTCACCAAAAGCAGGAGCAATGTGTACAATACCTGTACCATCAGTTAATGTAACATATGAATCGGCAGTTACGAAGTAACACTTTTTATCAGGCTTTGCATAGTCAAACAATGGCTCATATTCAGTTCCCACTAAATCCTGACCTTTATAAGTTTCAATTACTTCATAGCCATCTTTTAATATTTCATCAAGTAAGGCTTCAGCCATAATATAAATTCTGCCGTCCTTAGCCTTTACCTTAGAATAATTTTCAGCACCGTTTACACAAAGTGCAACGTTAGATGGAAGGGTCCAAGGAGTAGTAGTCCATGCAAGGAAATAAGTATTTTCTTCACCCTTAACCTTAAAACGGCAAATACAGGAAGTTTCTTTAACATTCTTATATCCCTGTGCAACCTCGTGAGAAGACAAAGCAGTGCCGCATCTTGGACAGTAAGGAACAATTTTGTGACCCTTGTACAAAAGTCCCTTATCCCAAATCTGCTTTAAAGCCCACCACACAGACTCAATATAATCATTGTGATAAGTAACATAAGGGTTATCCATATCAGCCCAGAAACCAACTCTGTCGCTCATTTCTCTCCAAAGGCTTTCGTAAGTAAATACGGAATCCTTACACTTCTTTATAAAAGGCTCAACACCATAATCCTCAATCTGAGGCTTACCGCTTATGCCAAGCTGCTTTTCAACCTCAAGCTCAACAGGAAGGCCATGAGTATCCCAACCTGCTTTTCTTAAAACCTTATATCCCTTCATAGTCTTATATCTGGGGATTAAGTCCTTAATAACTCTTGTTAAAATATGACCAATGTGAGGCTTGCCGTTAGCAGTAGGAGGTCCGTCATAAAATGTAAATACAGGACAATTTTCTCTTGCCTTAATAGACTCGCCGAAAATATCATTTTCTTTCCAGAAACCTAAAATTTCTTTTTCTCTCTCAACAAAGTTGAGATTGGTACTTACCTTGTCATACATAGGTAAATTTCTCCTTTCAAATATTGTTGATCTTGAAAGAAATGCCTTCATTTCTTTCAGCTAGCAGAAATAAAAAAGCTGCTGTGTCCAACAGGACGCAGCAGCGTGGTACCACCTGAATTGATATATCCGATAATTAATGATATATCCTCTCTTAACTCCGTAACGTGGATAATACGTCATAGCCTACTGAATAAAAATTGTTCGGTATGCCACAGTCAGGGTGATTTTCAGAATATAATTGCCATTGGGCTTCCACCTTATCCCAACTCTCTAAAGACCTCATATAAGCCTACTGTCCCTGCTATAGTGTTTTTCATAATAATCTATATAATTATAAACTCTTTTTGCAGATTTGTAAAGCCTTAATTTGAAAAATTTTGTTAATTTTTATTTTTAGTTTTTATTTAGATTTTTTGTTGTATCATTTGTCTTTGCCGAGACAAGAAAGACTTCTAAAATGTATTCTATCCCTTAATAATCTTAAAATATAAATTAACAGCAAAACTATCCAAGAAATTCCCTCAGCATATGCTATAACCATATTTTCCAAAAAACCTGACAAACTATATGAAAGAAAAATACGAGAAGCCAAAGAAACAATATTTCCCATACTTACAAATATCATATCCCCAATTCCTTCCAAATATCCCTGTACAACTGTTGCAAGACCATTAACTACATAGAAAAGCGCAATTACTTTGAAGAATTTTCTTCCTATTTCAACCGATTCATCACTGACACCAAACATTGAAATCAAAAAACCTCCACTCAAAATAATAAGTACTGTAAGTGATAGTGACAAAATTATCATAACATATATACCATTAATAAAAATTTTTCTTATTTCTTTTTTCTCTCCTGCGCCATAACTTTGTGCAACAAGTGTTGCAACACCTACACCTAAATTAATAATTGGCAGCAGTAATATAGTATCTATACGGTATGCTGTAGTAATTGCTGCAACTGTTTGTGTTCCAAAACCATTCATAAACTTCTGTAGTAATAAATTTCCAAAGGCACTTATACAAGACTGCAACATTGGTGCAAATCCCATATTAAGCCCATTTTTCAAAACATTCTTATCTAACATTTTTCCATTAATGCGTATTCGTAAGAAGGAGTACTTTTTTGATGTGTACAAGGCAAGAAATATTGTCATTGACATCTGTGAGATAATAGTTGCTGTTGCAGCTCCCTTTACCCCTTGCTTAAATACAACAACAAATAATAAATCAAGTATTGTATTTACTACCGATGAAACAATAATTGCAATAAGCGGTGATTTACTGTCACCAATGCCACGCAAAGCCGCCCCGTAAACATTATATACTGCAAGAAACGGAATACCAATAAATATAATTTTCAGATACACCTCTGCATAATCAATTGTGTCTGCGGTAGTATGCATAAAGTTTAATATTTGCCTTGATTCTAAAATTCCCACTATTGCCAAAAACATAAACAAAAACGCAAATAAAAAGGAAAAAATTGTAATTATTTTAGTAATTACCTCTTTATCTCCACTGCCGGCTTTCTGCGCAATCAGCACAGACAAACCAAGGGTAAAACCCGTAATTAACATTAAATACAGATTTACAATTGTTGTAGTTGAACCAATAGCCGCTAAAGCAAATTCTCCCTCTACATTGCCTATAATAAATGTATCTATCCAATTATATAACTGCTGTAATATACCGCTTAAAATAAGTGGTATACTAAATTTACACAATTTATAAAAAATGATTTTGTTATCTTTTAAGTTTAAAAAAAACATATTATACTCCCTTAAATCTTTACAAAAAAAACCGTACACAAGATTAGCCTTGCATACGGTAGGTGCTCACCCGTTGATATACTGTTTTTCATAAACATTTCAGTTTATATACCATATATTACTAAAATAGTAATTGATTGTCAACTATTTTAATTTATCTTTAGCCTCTTCATTTGAATGGCATTTCATATTGCAGTTAGCGCATCCACAGCCACAGCCTCCCTGCTTTCTCTGCTTAATGTAGCTTACTACAGCAAGTATAATGAATATACATATTATTACAACAGCTATAATATTTGCAAGCATATCAATTCTCCTTTTAATTAGATATAATAATTTAGATTAAAGGTACAATTAACAATAATTTGTCATTAAAAGCCAAGTACAGCGGACGTGCAATGCACGCCCCTACAAGCTGTATCAACCTAAATGTAG
>CABVEG010000136.1 GCA_902497185.1 uncultured Eubacteriales bacterium
CCTGATTTACACAAGTTAAACTTATGTATCTCATTAAATCCTTAACGCAGACTAAACGATATGCTATTAACATACACGGGAGCAAGGCTCTAAGAGTAGCTTCAACATAAGCCTTGCAAACACTTTCACCAACCGTATTCTCTCTTTAGCTTTAGCTTATATTTACTTATCTCTCCGTTTTTACACTGTTTTTAATTATATAAAAATTAAGTAAATTTGTCAATATTTTTTACATAATTCTATTGAAAATAAAGCTAAATATTAAATAAACAACAAGTAAAACACAAATTGAATACAGCAATGTATATACAACTGCCACATTATAAGGCAAATATATAATACTGGCTATAAAACCTATCCACATACAAACAATTGCTGTTGTACTTAAAGCACGCCTTTGAATAGAAATATTTCTTTCATCATTAATTCTTACTTCATACTCTTTTAATATTAAGTCATTATTTAATATCCTTATATTTTTTATTATTCTTGCTACTCCTACTATAATAAAGACACTGACAAATCCATCTAACATATCATTTGCCTCCCCGGTAAGGCTATTAAAGTATTTAATGTCGAACACCTTCAATGCCCATATTACTACTCCTGTCAATATTAATACTACACATATAATATTCTTGAACCTAATCTGTTCCCTAATATCTGCCCTGCCTGTTAATAATTTAATTATTTTACTTTTCTTCATATATAAATACCTCCTCAATACTTTTACCAAAAAACTTAGCTATTTTAAAAGCCAGCTCCAGTGATGCTACATACTTTTCCTTTTCAAGAGAAATCACAGTTTGTCTTGTAACTCCAAGCTCATTTGCTAATGATTCCTGTGAAAGACCCCTTTCTTTTCTCAATTCCTGTATTTTTGTTTTCATAATTCACCTCCGTATATGTAAAGTTAGCTTTACAATATTAATATAACACAACAATTCCATTATGTCAAGCTGACTTTACATTTTTAGATAAAAAAAGAGGACGCTTTCGCATCCTCTTTCAAAATTATAAATTATCTTGGCAAAGTATAACTCTTATCAAGAACATTTTGTAAAATCATAGTAACATCCTTAGAATCAATTTTGCCGCTCTTATCAACATCAACATACTCAAAATCATTAGTATATGGAGTACCGCTTAAAACATGCTGTAAAAGCATTGCAACGTCACTAATATTTACATCACCATCAGCATTTGCATCACCATAAAACTTAACAGGTTCAGGACCCGGACCGGGCTCTTCTGTAGTGCTTTCAGTTGTGAACTCAGTTGTACTCTCTGTAGTAGATTCAGTTGTACTCTCCGTTGTTGAATCTGTAGGTTCGTCAGGAATAGAAATACCACTTGTATAACCTAAGTAATATAAGCAAGTCTTAGAACCGTTTGCAAAAATATGATAGCTCTTGCCTGCTTCAACATTAAATCTTACTACATCATATCTTGTAGAACCATTAACATTATCAATCATCTTAACTACTGAACCTGTTTCATCAGTAACATAAGTGTTTTTACCACCATTTGTCTTAACAGCCATAGTAAATACACCGTTCTTATCAGGTGTAAACTTAAGGAAGCCTCCACTTACCGGAATACCTGTTGGTTTAGTACCATTTATTTTATCCTCAGACATAGGACCCATATTTCTTGAGTCTATTGGATTGCTTGAAGGCTGAAGCCAATCAGCTAACTGATATGTATTTTCACCATCAACAAAATCTCTTGAACCGGTTTCCTCACTGTTAGCATAGAAGGTTTCACCGGCAGTTAAACCATTAGAGCCCTCAGTCGGAAGGTCAACAGTTACATCCCACATAATCTCATCAGATAAGCCTGAAGGAGCAGGATTTTCATTAATTGTACCAATTACAGTATTTGAAAGTGTAACATTTCTTGAACCACTTACAGAAGTTATTGCACCAAAGCCTGTAATTGCTGTAGCATTAAATGAACCTGTGTAAGTATTTCCATTAACGGTCAATTCAACAGTCTTTGCATTTAAATCAATTATAAATGTATAATCATACTTCTTATTAGCCGCAATAGTATCTGTTGATGCAGCATAAGTTGTGCTGTCTGTTCTTAAAGTAATATGCTTATTACTATCTGTTGCAAGTGCGACAATCTCAGCTTCTATCTCTTCACCTGTTGTTGCATCAGTTGTTTTACCCATTACTTTTACAAATGCCCACTTACCACTTGCAGATGATGGAGTAGCACTGCCTGTTACAATAACCTTACCATTAGTAATAGGCTCTGCAACAGGAACTTTAAGCTCTGCAGCCAATGATGAAGAGCTATCAGTTAATGACCATGTATCAGTTGCAGGATCATATATTACAGAAATACCTGCACCGCTGTTAGTAACTGCCTCACCAAGTTCAACAGGAGTATAACTAACAGATGTTATTTCTGTTGTAGTTTCAACAGCTCCTGATGTTGTAGTTTCTGTTGTACTTTCTGTTGTTGTAATAATAGGACCAGGTGCAGGACTATCGCCCATCTCATACTGTAAAAGGTAAAGATGAGTTTCATTCTTACCCTTTTTAAGTGTATTAACACCTGCTGTTACAGGAATTGTAATTGTACCTGTTGTCACAGGATAGTCTGTACCATTAAGTTCAATTGTACTGTTAGTCTTTCCTGCATCTTCAATAACTAATGTAAGTGTACCATCAGCAGGAGCATTAAATGTTATTGTTGTACTGGACTGTACCTTTATTGCTGCATTTAAAGTTTCACCATCAAACTCTAAAGGAGTCTTACTAGCATTTGACCATTTTGAAGGTTCAGCAGCAAATACAAAGAAATCATCAGTATTAATGCCCTCTGTATAATTCCAAGTAAAGAGTTCACCGCCTGCCTTTAACGTAGCAACAGCAGAAACAGTGCCTTCTCTTGTTGCCGTAAGACTGGCAGGTGTAATTGATTCAAGATGCCATCCTCCTACAGAAAGAGATACAGCTAAAGGTGTATTAATATCAACATTACCTGTAAATGTATTGTTTCCTGCATAAGTAAGAGCAGTTGTACCAACATATACAACAGCATTTGATGCATCTAACTCCTTAGTTTCACCCTCTGCAGGCTGTAATGTAACTGAAACAGCACCCTTAATCTTTTCAAGGTGAATTTCAGTAGCAGCATCAGTTGTCTTTACAACAACAGACTGAGCTTCAGTCGGAGCAATATAATCACCTGTATTTGTAATTGTAGCTGAATAGTTGCCTACAGCTATCTGATCAACTGACTTATATGTACCATCATTCTGATCAACTAATACAGTACCGTCAGTCAATTTAACTGTTGCTCCCTTAACAGGTGCATTTTCAGTACCACCTACAAGCTTAATCACAGCATAACCATCATGGTCAACCTGTAAATCAGCCGTAGCAGTAAACATATCTCCATCATTGTTAAGAACATCAGATTTAATTACTACATTTGAATATCCTTCCTTAGATACAGTAATAACATATTCTGCACCAAGAGAAGCAGTAGCTGTGTAAACACCATTACCCTGATTTCTAAATGTAAGACCATTTGCAGTAACAGTTGCATCATTTACAGCTGAACCGCCGCTCTTAACAGTAATTGAAATTTCGCCTGATTCGGTTTCAGGGAAAGCCTTTAATGTACCAGCATAAGTCTGAACATATTCAGGAACTTCTTCTGCAGGAGTTACTAAGTAATTTCCCTTATAGAACTTAGAAGAATCCAAATCAAAATTATCAATACTTGAATTGTCAGGGAAAGTATATGAACTTCCTGTAAGTACAGCCTCATCTAAAGATGATACAACTGTTCTCTTACCCTTTTCCTCAAACTTTCCGCTGCCTGTAAATATTTCATTATAGGACTTTGCAATACAAGTAGCATTTCTTGACTTAAAGTTACTCTTACAATTTTCATAATAGTTATTCTCTAAAAGTACACAGTCCTTACCTCTTAAGTCAACTGATGTACTTGTAGCCCCCTGGAAATATGTGCTGTAAATATGCATATTACCATTTGCAGCAAGAGGCTGTCTTGAACCAACATTCTGATACCAGTTGTGGTGAAGTGAAATATAGAACTGGTCATCTGAAGTACCACTTCCTACAAGGTTAGTCTTATGACATCCTATATACTGATTATAAGACATTGTATAGTACTGACCTCTCTTGAAATCACAAGAGCCGTCACCCTCACCCTTATCGCCTTCGGCAGGGTTAGCACAATAGCCGGGATAAAATACATTATTATGTACCCATACTCTTTCAATAGGACAAGTAATACCATCATCGCCCTGGAAACCAAGTCCATCCTCTGTATACTTATCAAATGTAAGATTTCTCACTTCAAAACTCTTACCGGCTTCTGTTGGGCAAGTTGAAGTCTGAGAAAAAGTAAAGCCCCATCCCTCAATTGTAGCATCAGCGCCAATACCTTCAAGAGTAATATTTCTGCCATACTTACAAATAGCAAGATTACCGTTATCGCCCTTTGAACCGCCAAGTGCAGTATCCTTTGTATTGTAAGGAGTTAAATTCTTAGGTACAGTAACCTTACCTATAAATCTTATAATAATCGGATGATTATTAGTAATTGTAAGCTCCTGAATATATTTCATATTGTTATTAAGGAGATTACCAATACCCTCACAGGTTCTTGTCCATGTTGCACCTGATGAAGAAGATGTATAGTTATAAACTTTATCCTCATAACCGGGTATTGTAACAGTATCCTTATTTTCATCTGTTACATAAACAATTATAGCATTATCCTTTACCGTACCGTCATTATTGTAGCCGCCGATACCCTCTGTACTGTTAAAGTGAGCATATCCTGAACGGTCATATTCATAAACCTTAATACCGTTTCTTGTATGCTCTGTACCGTCAGATGCCTTAATATAAAGATCATATCTGCCTGCCTTTAAGCCCGGAATGTCAACTCTTGCATAACCGCTTGCAGATGCAGGTCTTACAAGATAAGTCAAATCATCTCCGGTAAGATAAGTATAATTTGAATCGGTGCTGAGTTTATATCCTACCTGTACAGCTGTACTGTCAGGATTTGAGTCAGCCCATTCAGCATATAATGTTTCGTTCCAGCCTGCCGCAATGGATGGTGCAGCCGGAACAATGGTGGTGTTAATAGTAAAGCTAGCAAAAAGCAATGTAGTTGCCAAAGTTACCGATAACAATTTCTTTAAAATTTTCATCAGAGTCCCTCCTAATTATTTTGATAAGTATAATTATACCATAAATTACAAATTAATTACTAAATTTATAGCTTTTTTTACAGTTTATTCATAATTTTCGTGAATTGTACAAATAAAATTTGAAAATTATAAATATTTTAATAATTTTTTTGGTAAATTTTAATAAAATGTACTAATGTTATTATAAAATAAAATATTAATTGAAAATTTAAATTAAATAACAATACCCCACTTATTTTAACAAGTGGGGCATATT
>CABVEG010000137.1 GCA_902497185.1 uncultured Eubacteriales bacterium
TAGCTTAGTAAATACTCCTGATTCAGGTATTGCTAGCTACACAGTAATTGTTAAATTTGATCCTACTAAGTTAACAATTACAGGCGGTACTACTCCGGGCTTTGATTTTGATTCTAATGTAGTTGCTAATCAGATGGCTTACGTTCCTGTAAATGACTCTGATTACGGTGTAGATGCAACTAATACTAAGACTGCTGCTGAGCTTGGTATCATTAAGATCGCAGCTCTTAAGACAAGCGGTTCAGTAACAGGTAGTGCAGATGTATTAACTCTTGATTTCAAGGCTGACGCAGCTCTTACTCCTGGCGAGTATCCTGTTGATATTACTGTACTTGAAACAGGTGATGAAAATACTAATACTATTGCTTGTACAGGCGTTGCAGGTGCTGTTGTAATTAAGTCAAGCACTCCTAGTGATGACACAACTACAGAGGCAACATCTGAAGCAACAACAGAGGCAACATCTGAGGCAACAACTGATAAGGTAACAGAAGCTACAACTGATAAGGCTACAGAGGCTACTACAGCTGAGGCAACTGAAACTACTACAAGAAGACCATCTATCGGTGGCGGCGGTGGTGGTGGCGGTGGCCACAAGGCTACTACTACAACTGAAGCTACTACAGAGGCTACTACTAAGTCTAGTGTTGTAGAAAACAATGGTGAAACTACTACTGTTGAAGTAAATATCAGTATCCCAACTGATAAGAATCCTGACTTTGAAGGCTTCATTGATATTGATAACTATCCATGGGCTAAGGATTCTATTAATAAGTTAGCTGAATTAGGTATTGTTTCCGGTATTGGCGACAGATTATATGGTCCTGCACTTCCATGCAGAAGAGGTGACTTCGCTATCTTAATCAACAGAACTCTTGGTGTATCAGTATCTGCTACTCCTAAGAACTTCTATGATAATGAAGACCAGAGCAAGTACTACTACAATGATTGTCTTGTAGGTTATAACGCAGGTATCCTTTCAGGTTACGGCAATAACTACTACAAGCCGGAGCAGTATTGTACAAGAGAAGAAATGGCAGTTCTTATTGCTAAGTCATTTGAGTGGTTAGGCAATGATGTAACAAGCACAGATCTTGCTGTTAACAACAAGTACTCTGATGTTGATAACATTTCTTGGTGGTCAGCACCATACGTTGCTTACTTAACTGATAAGGGTATCTTAAACGGTAATACTGATGGTACATTATTACCAAAGAACTTCATTAACAGAGCAGAAATGGCTGTAATGATGGCTAAGGTTTATGATTACGCTCTTGAGTTAGTAAACGGCGGCGCAGACTTAGACTTAAATGAAGTTGAAGGCTGATAATCTGATTACTTTAAACAAAATATAGCTTTATGCTTGAGGAACTCCACGAAAGTGGAGTTCCTTTTTTAATTAATCATTGACATTAAAAAGCAAGTGTTTTATAATCACTATATATAATTATAATGTATTGCTTTAAAGTGTTGCATTAATTTGAGTGTGAAAGGACCTGATTGTTTGAACGACTACAGTATAAGTATGCCGGCATATTCTATAGGCAAGGGCATATATTCCAAAATAGGAGAAGTTTGTTCTCCCTACGGCAAAAGGGCTGTAGCAGTTGGTGGCAAAAATGCCATTGCTGCAATAAAGCCTGTTCTTATGGCAGAGATTGAAAAAACCAATATAGAAATAACGGATTTTCTTTGGTATGGCGGTGAGGCTGCTTATGAAAATGTTGATTACCTTATGAATGAGGAGGCTTTTAAAAAAGCTGATATGATATTTGCTATTGGAGGCGGCAAGGCTCTTGATACAGGCAAGTGTCTTGGAGTGAAAACTAAAAAGCCCGTTTTTACATTTCCAACTATTGCATCTACCTGTGCTGCCTGCACCAGTGTTTCAATTATGTATAACAAAGATGGAACATTTAAAGGTCCTTTTTTCTTTAATGCACCTCCAATCCATGCTTTTATTAACACTGAAATTATAGCAAAAGCTCCTTACAAATATATGTGGGCAGGAATGGGAGATACTTACGCCAAGTGTTTTGAGGCAGAAGTGTCATCAAGAGGTGAGGAACTTCCTCATTACTTTGCTATGGGTGTAAATATCAGCAAAATGTGTGTTGACCCTATCATTAAATACGGCAAGATTGCTCTTGAGCAAAATAAGAAGGGTGAGGCAGGCTACGAAATTGAACAATGCATACTTGCCATAATTGTTACTACGGCAATGGCGTCCATATTCCTGACTGCTGAACATACAGTACATTATAACAGTGGATTAGCTCATGCAATTTTTTACAGTCT
Source organism: uncultured Eubacteriales bacterium (assembly GCA_902497185.1). GTDB lineage: Bacteria > Bacillota > Clostridia > Lachnospirales > CAG-274 > Gallispira. The sequence continues at coordinate 2,299 of CABVEG010000137.1, forward strand.
TACAAAGTTTCCTCATATTGAAGAAAGACATCTTCATGGTGAGGTGGTTGGATTTGGTATACTTCCTCTTTTGTACATAGATAAAAATAAGGAATGGTTTAATAAAATATATGAGTTTAACAAATCTATAGGTTTGCCTGTTAGGCTTAAGGATATAGAAATAACTTTTGAAAATATCAATGAAATACTTGAGGTAATAACAGAAAGATCTGATATTGAACACAATCCTTATGTTATTACCGAAGATATGCTTTTAAATGCTTTTAATTTTTTGGAAAAAGGAGAATAAAAAATGAAATTAAAAAGATTATTAGGACTTACATTATCAGCTCTTATGCTTATGTCAGGCTGTGGCGGAAATGCTGAACAGGCTGAAAACACAGCATCAAATAATGAAGGAGTATTAAAGGTTGGTGTTGTTCAGATGATTGAAAACGGTGCCTTTAATGATATGAGAGAAGGCTTTATCCAAGAGCTTAGGGATAAGGGCTATACAGAGGATAAGCTTGAAATCAATTATAAGTCAGCCCAAGGTGATGCAACTAATCTTAACACCATTTGTCAGTCAATGGTCAGTGACGGTATGGACCTTGTGTGTACTATAGCAACTCCTGCAACTCAGGCAATGGTAAATTTAAACAGTGATATTCCTGTAGTTTTTGTTGCCGTTTCAAATCCTGTTGCAGCAGGTGTGATCACGGATTTATCAAAGCCTGATAAAAATGCAACAGGTACTTCAAATGCAATTCCTGTAAGTGACATTTTTGCTTTAAGCGACAGCCTTACTCCGGGGGTAGAAAATTACGGTATTTTATATAACACAAGTGAGGTTAATTCAGTTAATACTGTTAAGGATGCAAAGGAATATCTTGACAGCAAGGGTATAGGCTATACAGAGTCTGTTGTTACAAACTCATCAGAAGTACAGCAGGCTGCACAATCTCTTGTAGGTAAGGTTGATGCTATATTTATTCCAAATGACAGTGTAATTCAGGATGCAATGCCTTTAGTAACAGAGGTTGCAAGAGCTAACAAAATTCCTGTTTATGGCAGCTCTGCTGTAATGGTTCAAAGCGGTGCTTTTGCAACAGTTGCAGTAAGTGACAAAGAAATCGGTGCAATTTCTGCTGATAAGGCTATTCAGTATTTTGAAGGTACAGCTATTGCAGATATTCCTGCCGAGGTTGTTCCTGCATCCGACACTATTGTGAATCAGACTACAGCAGATGCCATTGGTGCAGTTATAGCCGATGATGTTAAGTCAAGTGTAAAGTTTATAACTGACGGCGAATAGAGGTAAATAATATGTTATTGGTTTTAGGCTCCCTTCAGCAAGGCTTTATATATGCTATTCTTGCTTTGGGAATATATATAAGTTTTAGAATTTTGAATATACCTGATTTAACAGCTGAGGGCAGCTTTACCTTTGGACTTGCCGTTTCTGCAGCAGTTACAATTACGGGTCATCCCTTTTGGGGAATAGTTATTGCCATTGGGGCAGGTGCACTTGCAGGAATTGTAACGGGTATTATTCAGACTAAAATAGGTGTACATCCTGTTCTTGCAGGAATATTGACTATGAGCGGTCTTTATTCAATTAATCTTATGGTTATGAATAAAAGCTCTAATCTTTCTTTAATAGGTAATGATACGGTTTATAAAATTTCATCAACAGCTATGACATTTTTATCTGATGAGGGCAATAAACTTTTTGTTTCGGTTGTTGTGCTTTTAATTGCTCTTGTTGTTGTTACACTGTTTTTTAAGATGCAGCTAGGTCTTTGTATAAGAGCTACAGGTGACAACGAGGCTATGGTAAGAGCATCTTCAATAGATGTTGACGGCACAAAAATTTGCGCTCTTGCTTTAAGTAATGCTCTTATTGCGTTATCAGGCGGACTTTTGGCGCAGTATCAGGGCTTTGCCGATATTAATTCCGGTGTAGGTATACTTGTTGTAGGTCTGGCATCGGTTATTATAGGTGAGGCACTTATTGGTAAAAGAAGTGTTTCAATAGGCTTTGTTTCTGCTGTTGTGGGAAGTATAGTATATCGTTTTATAGTAGCGCTTGCTATTAATTTTGATATTTTCCCTGCCTTTACATTAAAGCTTGTGTCAGCTGTTATTGTAGGCATTGCTCTTTCAATTCCTGCCATAAAAGCACAGCATCAAAGAAATAAGATAAGAAGGGAGGGTCTTAAAAATGCTGGAAATTAAAAATGCAGTTAAAGTTTTTGCCAAAGACACTCCCAATCAGCATATAGCATTAAATAATTTAAGCCTTTCTCTTAAAGAAGGCGAGTTTGTAACCGTAGTAGGCTCAAATGGCGCAGGCAAGTCAACACTTTTTAACTCAATATGCGGTAATTTTTGGCTTGATAAAGGACATATTGTGCTTGACGGAAAAGATATTACATATCTTCCCGAACACAAAAGAGCATTACAGATAGGCAGAGTTTTTCAGGATCCGATGAAGGGAACTGCTCCCAATCTGACTATTGAGGAAAATATAGCCCTTGCTTATTCAAAGAATAAAAAGGGTATGTTTTCATTTGCGGTAAATAAGAAGGAAAAGGAAATGTTCCGCAATGCTTTAAGTGAGTTTAATATGGGTCTTGAGGATAGAATGAAAACAAAGGTAGGGCTTCTTTCGGGAGGACAGCGTCAGGTTGTAACTCTGTTGATGTGTACTCTTGTTATGCCTAAGATTTTGCTCCTTGATGAACATACGGCGGCACTTGACCCTGCAACTGCAGAAAAGGTAATGGATATTACAAATGCCATAGTTAAAAAGAATAATCTTACAACGCTTATGATTACTCATAATCTGTCCTCTGCTCTTGTTACAGGCAGCAGAACAATAATGATGGATGAAGGTGATATTATACTTGATATAAGCGGTGAGAAAAGAAAAAATATGAGTCTTGATGATCTGCTTAATATGTATTCAGGCAAAAAGAATAAAAAATTTGATAATGACAGAATGCTGTTGAATTAGATTATATTACAAGGGCACTACATAATTAAAGGTTATGCAGTGCTCTGCGTGTCGATAAAATCGACACGCTTGCAAGAAATGCTCGTCAGCACTTTCAGCTAAAGCTGAAAGCCAGCCTGCGGCTGTCAGATAAATCTTTCTGTGCAAGCATTTCTTGCAGTATGCTAAGGT
>CABVEG010000138.1 GCA_902497185.1 uncultured Eubacteriales bacterium
TTTTAAATACGGGAGCAACTCTGTCTGCGCACTCCTGTACCTCCTTATGGTCAAGAGGATTTTCGGTTACACCGCTTGCCATATTAGATATACATGAAATACCGCATACCTTAAAACCACAGTGATTTGCAACAATAGCCTCACATACTGTACTCATACCCACGGCATCAGCACCCAAAGCCCTGAGCATTTTTATTTCAGCAGGAGATTCATAGCTTGGACCTGTCAGCTGTACATACACACCCTCTTTAAGGTTAATATTGTTTTCCTCTGCAATTTTTATAACCATTTCACGAATTTCCTTATTATAAATATTTGACATATCGGGGAATCGTGTTCCAAATTCATCAATATTTTTACCAATTAAGGAATTAGGTACAAATGTTGAAATATGGTCGGTAATAAGCATTAAATCTCCGCATTTAAAATCAAAATTAATTCCTCCTGCTGCATTAGTAAGTATGAGCTTTTCAGCACCCATCATTTTCATAAGCCTTATAGGAAGAGTCACCTTTTCCATTGAATAGCCTTCATAAAAATGCACTCTGCCCTGCATAATAACAACAGCAGTATTTTCTATATAGCCAAATACAAATCTGCCCTTGTGTCCCTGTACGGTGGATACGGGGAAATTAGGAATTTCACTGTAATTTACTACTGCCTTTATATCTATCTCGTCAGCAAGGGCACCAAGCCCTGAGCCTAATGTAATGGCAACCTTAGGCACAAAATCAGTTTTTTCTCTTACAGCATCCAGCATAGTCTTATAATCATTATATTCCATATATTACTCTCCTAAAAATAAATTCCTCATATATCTTTTACCCGTTTCGGTTTTAAATATATTGTCATATACCTTTTGAGCAGCCTCTCTGCTTTCATTATCCTCATACAAATTAACTATAAAATCAGCCTCGACAAGTATCCGGTAATCAATATTATCAATGTTTTTATAGGTATGATGGTGTCCCACAAGATAGCATACCCTGTCAATAACCTCTTTATTTAAGTTAAGGCTTTCAAGAAGTTTTCTTGCCTCATCAGGACCTTCAAGCTCCTGATACTTCCCTGCTGAGCTGTTATATTTTTCTTCGCTAATCTTAATACCTATATCGTGAACTATGGCAGCAATTTCAAGTATGTTTTGAGTTTTGCAGTCAAGCCCCTCTTCTTCACCTATAGCCTTAGCAAAAGCATAAACTTTCATAAAATGATTGATTCTCTTTACATCACCTTTATAATAATCCGTCATAGCTGTAACTATTTTTCCTGTCATACAATCACCTCTCTATTGCATAAATATATATTTAGTATAAACCACAAATCAAATTAAATCAATATGATAAAAAACAATTTATATACTTGACTTTTATGTCACTTTGGCTTATAATGTCTATAATATTTAAGTTATTTAGGTATAAAGACGTACTTTGCCAAGCAAGGTACGTCTTTTTTTATTTATCAGCTTTATAAAGGAGGAAGCACTATGGAGCATTTACGAGAACAAAAAGAACGTGTAAATGAAACTCTGGACAGATATGGTGTTAAATTCAGTCTGTACAAAAACGGTCAGTTTATTGAACAGCTTTTCCCATTTGACGCCATACCCAGAATTATTAAGGCAAAGGATTTTGAGAAACTCGAGAAAGGACTTATACAACGCTCTCATGCCTTAAATCTGTTTTTAAATGATATATATTCAGATAAGGGCTACATATTAAGAGATAAGATTGTACCTGAGGAATATGTATACAATGCACCCGGATTTTTACCCGAATGTATGAATATTAAGCCACCACAGGGTGTATATAATCATATTTCAGGAATTGATTTGGTTGAAGCTCCTGATGATTGGTATATACTTGAGGATAATTTAAGAGTTCCTTCAGGCGCCTCATATCCAATGATAGCAAGAGATATTACAAGACGTATTTCACCTGAAACCTTTGAAATCAACAAAATAGTAGACAACAGAAATTATCCTCAGCTTTTAAAAGCTATGTTTGATGATGTAAACTGTGGAGGTATAACTGTTGTTCTTACTCCGGGCAGATATAATTCAGCATTTTTTGAACACTCATATCTTGCTGAAAAAACAGGTTCCGTACTTGCCTTTCCCGAAGATTTGGAGGTTATAGACAGTAAGGTTTACTACAAAACATTTAACTCCACACACCAGAGAGTTGGTGCAATTTACAGAAGAGTGTCTGATGATTACATTGACCCTATGACCTTTGTTCAGGACTCAGTAATCGGTGTACCTCACCTTATGGAAGCATACCGCAAAGGAAATGTTGCAATCATCAATGCTCCGGGCAACGGTGTTGCTGATGACAAGGGTATTTATTACTTTGTACCTGCTATGATTAAATATTATTTAGGAGAAGAGCCTATATTAAAGAATGCACCTACATACATTCCTTATTATGAGAATGACAAAAAATATATTCTTGACAATATTGAAAACCTTGTAATTAAGGATGTCAGCGAGGCAGGAGGATATGGTGTTATATTTGGCAGGGATTTAACAAAAGAAAAACTTGAAGAGCTTAAAAGCATAATCAATGAAAATCCAAGAAGATTTATTGCACAGGAAATTATTAATTTCCTTGACTTACAGGTACTTAGCGACGATGGTCAGACTACTGTACCAAGAAAAGCAGATTTAAGAGCATTTGTTATCCACGGCAAGGATGTAAAGGTATGGAACAGCGGACTTACAAGATTTTCACGCAATCCGGATTCATTCGTGGTTAACTCATCACAGGGAGGAGGCTTTAAGGACACATGGATAATGTATCAGTAAACAAGGCAAACTGCTTATACTGGCTTGGAAGATATACGGAAAGAGCCTATAAGCTTTCACATATTATAACAGAATTTTATGACAGAATGGTAGACTATGACAGCACAGCATATAAGGAATTTTGCGCAAGATTAGGCATTGACATTGACGTAAGCGACAAGGAGAGCTTTTTAAAAACAATTATAAGTGACGAAAACTGTCCTTCAAGTATTAAAACATCAATGTCTAAGGCTTATGACAACTCTATTATTTTAAGAGAACAAATCGACACCGAAACAGTTGCTTATATTCAGCTTGCTTATAACAACGTTATGAGATTATTCAGCAATGACCACTGTAGAATTTATGACCTTCAAAATGTAATCGATAATCTTATGAGCTTTTGGGGTGCCGTTGATGACTATATAATTGATGACTATGTAAGAGATACAATTAAGGTTGGCAAATACGTTGAAAGAATTGATATATTCACACGCTTTGACAGAAGTGAATATAAAATTAAAGGCTGCAAAAACAGACTGAAAAGATATATTCATCACTTAGATACAGACCATATATGCTATGATTTAGATGAAATACTTGAAAGCAGCGTTGCTTCGCCTGATGATATTGCTGCCTGTGTGGGTAAACTTTTTAAATAGGGAGGCTTTATTATGAAAACTTATGATTTTGAATTTACTACTAAAATTGATTTCAGCCTTCCAATAATAAACCATAACTTTGTGCTGAAATGTATACCTCACAACAGTTTTTGTCAAATGATATATGATGAAAAACTTACTGTTGAGCCTGATGCACATTTTACAACAGGCAGGGACTCCTATGGCAACATAACCGTAAACGGCACAATTTTACCGGAGCACACAAGCTTTATGTTTTCCGTTAAAGGTAAGGCAGGTCTTGGAAAATACAAAATTATGGAGGAGCTTAACAGAGTATATCTCTATCCCAGCTCTTCAACCAAATTAAGCGACAATATGATTTTATTTTTAAAAAATCTTAGCGTTCCCGAGGGTACCGAAAATACTGTTAAATTTATTTCCGAAACAGTATATAACTATATGACATATACAAAGGGAGTAACTGACATTAATACAACGGCAGCTGAAGCCTTTGAATTAAAACAGGGAGTATGTCAGGATTACGCCCATATTGTAATTGCCTTTTTAAGAGAACTTAAAATTCCTGCCAGATATGCCGCAGGATTTATTGAAGGTGACGGAGAAACCCATGCTTGGGTAGAATATTATAACAATGGTGCATGGTATGCCATTGACCCTACTAACAACAATATTGTTGACTATGGTTATATTAAGCTTTCACAGGGACTTGACAGTCTGGGATGCAGTGTTGAAAGAGGTTGTTTTGTTTCCAATCAAGGTATTGTAAATCAAGTTACAAATGTAACGGTTAAGGTTGGTGAAATCAAATGATTAAAAAAGTTGAAGTAATTTCATCAACAAAATTACCTATTGATGAAACTCTTGAAATAAAGCGCTGCCGCTATCAGAATGAAGTAAAGCGAGGACAAAAAAGAATATCCATAGTAACAGGAACACATGGTGATGAGCTTGAAGGACAATATGTAGCCTATATGGTAGCTGAAAGAATACAAGCTAATCCTCAATATCTTAATGGTATTGTAGATATATATCCTGCTACAAACCCCCTTGGCATAGACTGTATCGAAAGAGGTATTCCCTCTTTCGATATGGATATGAACAGAGTTTTTCCCGGCGACAGCCACGGAACAATGGTAGATATTGTGGCAAGAGATATTATAGAAAGTCTTGAAGGCTCTGACCTTGTACTTGATATTCACGCATCAAATATATTTTTAACAGAAATACCACAGGCAAGAATTAATGTAACTATGGGGGACAAGCTCCTCCCTATTGCAGAAAAACTTAACCTGGATTTTTTATGGGTACATGATAATGCAACTGTGCTAGAATCCACACTCTGCTACTCTTTAAATATAAGAAACACACCTTGTATTGTTATTGAAGCAGGTGTCGGTATGAGAATCACAAAGGATTACTGTATACAGATTGCCGACGGTATATTCAATATTATGAAAGAAATGGGAATGTGGCTTGATGATAATATATATGAAAGCAAAATTCACCACCCTGTGACAACATCAGAGGAAAATGAAGTATATTTCATTAACGCAGAGGCATCAGGCATATTTGTACAAAAAGCAAAACATTCTTCAATACTAAAAAAAGATGATATTATTGGCAACATTGTAGACCCTCTTACAGGAACGATAAAAAGTGAAATAAAATCACCCTGTGACGGGCTTCTGTTTACAATAAGAGAGTATCCCGTTGTATATTCAGGCTCATTAATAGCAAGAATTTTGGGAGGTGTTAAGTAAAATGAAAAAGGAAATTATATTTGAGCTGCCCTCTCCCTACAGAGATACCATGAGAATAACAGCCTTTCGTTTTGGTGATATAGAGAATAAAGACTGTGAAAAAAGCCTTGCCATAGTAGGCGCAACAAGAGGTAATGAACATCAGCAAATGTATAACTGCTCCCAAATTATAGCAAAACTTAAGGTCCTTGAGGAGGAAGGAAAGATTGAAAAAGGTAAATCCATTGTAGTTATACCCACTGTAA
>CABVEG010000139.1 GCA_902497185.1 uncultured Eubacteriales bacterium
TGTTAGTGACGAGCTTGGTTGGACTGCTCAGGGCGTAGAAATTATAAGGCGTGAGGAAGAAAACAATTTAAAAAAAAGCATTGAACGTTTAAGGGCTATTTGTGAGGAATATAAGGTAGAGCGGATTATTCTTGGCAATCCTAAAAATATGAACAATACATCAGGCGACAGAGTGGAGAAAACTGTTGCTTTTAAAAAGCGTATTAAAAAGGAGCTTAAGCTCCCTGTTAAAATGTGGGATGAAAGATTGTCTACCGTTGCGGCTGAAAGAAGTTTGCTTGAGGCTGATTTATCAAGGGAAAAAAGAAAACAGGTTATTGACAAAATGGCGGCTGTATTTATTTTGCAGGGCTATCTTGATTCAATAGCAAATAAAGCTGAGGAGTAAAGAATGAGTGACGATAAGTTAAATATTGATGATTTGAATTTATTCGGGGACCAGGAGGAAACTTATGAGGTTGTTTCCATGGTTGATGATGAAGGTAAGGAAACTGAATTTTTTGTAATGGACGGTATCGACGTTGGCAAAAGCAGATACCTTCTTTTAGTCAGAACAGAGGATTTTGATAAGGATGAGCCGGAGGCTTTTATTTTTAAAGAAATCAGCGTTAATGATGATGAGTGTACCTATGAGCCTGTAGAGGACGAAAAGGAGTATAACAGGGTTTTACTTCTGCTCCAGGACGAGGACTCTGAATATGAAATGAAATTTTAAGTTAAATAAAAGGGGTATTTGGGGTAATTATAGTTATTTTTAACAAGGTCTTAAATGACCTTGTTATTGTTGTGCAAAAAAATATTGTTATATAAATTAAATAAATTTACGGAGGTGGAGTTTTTTGTATACTAGAAAATTCAGAAACAATACAAAGCGTTCTTCTGATAATCTGGAAGCAATAATTGCTGAGAAGAAAATGGAAAAAAAGCCCGCAGAAAAAAAAGCCGCACCTAAAAAGCCGCAGTCTAAGACTGCTTCTAAGCTGAAGGTTATTCCATTAGGCGGTCTGCATGAGGTAGGTAAGAACATTACGGCATTTGAATATGAGGACGAAATTTTAATTGTGGACTGTGGTGTTGCCTTTCCTGAAGATGATATGCTTGGTATTGATTTAGTAATACCTGATTTTTCTTATCTTGTAAAAAATAGGGAAAAGGTACTTGGTGTTGTTATTACTCACGGACACGAGGACCATATAGGTTCATTGCCTTACTTTTTAAAGGAGCTTAATGTGCCTATTTATGGTACTAAGCTTACTATTGGTCTTGTGGAAACTAAGCTTAGGGAACATAATATTTTGAACAGTGTTGTAAGAAATAATGTAAATGCCGGCGAAACCATTAAGCTTGGCAAAAACTTTAAGGTGGAATTTATACGTTCAACCCACTCTATTGCAGATAGTGTTGCCCTTGCTATTACTACTCCTGTCGGTGTAGTTGTTCATACAGGTGACTTTAAAATAGACTTTACACCAATTCAGGGAAATATGATAGACTTGCCACGATTTGCAGAGCTTGGCAAAAAGGGTGTACTTCTCCTTATGTGTGAAAGTACAAATGTTGAAAGACCGGGATATACTATGAGTGAGCGCTCAGTAGGCGGTATTATTGACAGAATTTTTAGTGAGAGTGATGGTCAGCGTATAATGGTAGCTACATTCTCTTCAAATATTGACAGAATACAGCAGATTGTTAATTCAGCTGTTTCCCACAAGAGAAAGGTTGCTTTTATAGGCAGAAGTATGACTAATGTAGTTAAGACAGCAAGCGAACTTGGCTATCTTGATATACCTAAGACTACTCTTATAGATATTCAAGAAGTTAAGAATTACACAGACGGTCAGCTTGTTATTATAATGACAGGCTCTCAGGGTGAAACTATGGCGGCTCTTTCCAGAATTGCTTTAGGTGAGCACAGACAGGTTGAGGTTAAGCCTACAGATAAGATTATTATTTCGGCATCACCAATTCCTGGTAATGAAAAGAATATTTATAAGGTAATAAATGAGCTTATTAAAAAGGGTGCAGATGTTATTTATGACGGTCTTATGGACGTCCACGTGTCAGGTCATGCAAGGCAGGAGGAAATAAAGATTATGCACTCTCTTGTAAAGCCAAAGTATCTTATGCCTATTCATGGTGAGTATAAAATGCTTCAGTGTCACAAAAAACTTGCCTGTGAGCTTGGTATGGACAAGAATAATGTATTTATTATGGCAAACGGTGATATGCTTGAACTTACTAAAAACAGTGCAAAGCATATGGTAAATGCTGTTCCCAGCGGTCAGATATTTGTTGACGGCTTAGGCGTAGGCGATGTAGGCAACATTGTTTTAAGAGACAGACGCCATCTTTCACAGGATGGACTTATGATTGTTGTTGTTGCTATGGATAAGTATTCCGGTGAAATTTTAAGCGGACCTGACATTATTTCAAGAGGCTTTGTTTATGTTAGGGAAAGCGAGGAACTTATGGAGGAGGCTAAGGCTGTTGTAAATGATGCCCTCGATAAGTGCGAAAAGAGGAATATTAATGAGTGGGCTTATATTAAGACCCTTATTAAGGATACTTTGAGAGATTATTTGTGGCAGAAAACTAAGAGAAGTCCTATGATTTTGCCTATTGTTATGGATATTGAGTAGGATTGGAGGGCGGTGCTTGCACCGCTCTTTTTTAAAATATTTGATATTATTTTAAATTTGTGATAGAATTAATATAGTGAATGTCTGAGGGTTTTGGAAATGAATTTGGATACAATAAAAACATTGTGTGAAAACAATCTCATTTATATGACAGAACATGTCATATTAAGGTGCAGGCAAAGAAATATTAAACAGATTGATATTAAAAATTGCATTATTAGTGGTGAAATAATTGAAGATTATCCTGAAGATTATCCATTTCCGAGTTGTCTTATATTAGGATTTATCAGTGGTAGTAAACCTTTGCATATTGTTGTTGCCTGTGATGGTGAATATGTTAGGGTTGTAACTGCTTATTACCCTGATGACGATAAATGGGAGAAGGATTTTAAAATAAGGAGGTAGTATAAAATGAAGTGTATGAGCTGTAAAAATAATGAAATGGTTGACAGCACAACAACCTATTTTGCTGAACTTAAAAATTGTATGATTATTGTTAAAAATGTTCCATGCAAAAAGTGTAGCCAGTGCGGAGAAGTGCTTTATTCGATGGAGGTTGCTGAACAGCTTGAAAAAATTATGAAATCGACTGAGGCTCTTGCAAGTGAACTGACCATTGTTGATTACAGGAATAATGTGGCATAATTGGTGATTGTTTTGTGGGTTTATATGGTATAGAAGGGATTTAAAATTACTGTTGAAGAAATGTATGTGTTGCGATGTAGGGAATTTAATTGAATATTATTTCATAAGCGGTTAGTGTATTACTAATTGCTTATTTTTTGTTATGGAGGTAAATATGTCAAAGCAAATGACCAATGATGAAAAATTAAAATGGATGACAGAAACACCTGTTGAAAAACTGGTGTGCAGGTTGGCTGTACCTACAATTATAAGTATGCTTGTATCATCTTTTTACAATATGGCGGATACTTTTTTCTTGGGAAGAAGTAAAGACAGTGTTATTGCAACCGGTGCCGTAGGTGTTGTTTTCTCTCTTATGGCTATTATTCAGGCTATTGGCTTTTTCTTTGGTCACGGCTGTAGTAATTACATATCCAGAAAGCTAGGCAGCAAGGAAATGGAGCTTGCCGAAAAAATGGCAAGTGTAGGATTTTTTACAGCTGTTATTGTAGGCTTTGCTCTTATGGTGGTGGGACTTTTGTTTCTTGAGCCTTTAGCTTGGGCTTTAGGCTCAACAGAGTTGATTTTGCCAAAGGCAATGGAGTATATGCGCCTTATATTAATAGGCTCACCTTATATGGTAGGTGCTCTTGTTCTTAACAATCAGCTTAGATTTCAAGGCTCAGCTTTTTTTGCTATGATTGGTATTACAAGCGGTGCTGTTCTTAACATTGTGCTTGATCCCATACTTATATTTAAGCTAGAAATGGGTGTTACAGGTGCGGCACTGGCAACAATTATCAGTCAGTTTATAAGCTTTTTGCTGCTTTTATGGGGCATTGGCAGAAGCAGTGCCATAAAAATACGTTTTAGAAATTTTAAGCCGTCAATGTATTTCTACAGAGAAATTATAGCAGGAGGTACACCTTCTCTTTGCAGGCAGGGAATAGCAAGTGTTGCCACCATATGCCTTAATTTTGCTGCTAAGCCTTATGGTGAAATTGCTATTGCAGCCATGGCAGTTGTGTCAAAAATTGCTATGTTTGCAAACTCAACAATTATTGGCTTTGGACAGGGCTTTCAGCCTGTATGCGGCTTTAATTACGGTGCAGGACTTAGGAAAAGAGTGCTTAAAGCGTTTTGGTTTTGTGTCAGGCTGTCATTTGTATTTCTTTTGGTTGTATCCGTGTTGGGAATAATTTTTGCGCCTCAGGTTGTCAATACATTTGGAAATGGTAAAGAAGTAGAAAAAATTGCATCTGCAGCATTAAGATACCAGTGTATTGTTTTCCCTTTAAATAGCTTTATTGTGCTTTCAAATATGCTTTTACAGACAATAAGAAAGCCTGTTAGGGCAACAATACTTGCTATTTCAAGACAAGGGCTTATATTTATACCTCTTGTAGTTATTTTGCCGAAATTTATGGGTATTACAGGTATAGAAATGTGTCAGATGTTTTCTGATATACTTACATTTATGCTTGCTGTTATTTTACAGGTACCTGTTTTGATAAGTCTTAAAAATGAAGATGTGGCATAATGTTGACAAATATAGGCGTATGTGTTAAAATTCTGTCATATTTTTGCGTGAATTTTAAATATATCTAGGAGAAATTTTATGGATACAATAGCAAATTTAATTGAAACCATAGACAAGGCTATATGGGACCCTTTTATGATAATTATTTTGTTTGGCACTCATTTGTTTATGTCTGTAAGAACAGGCTTTATTCAGAAGAAATTATTTGAGGGTATAAGGCTTTCCGTAACTCGTGACCCTGATGCCCACGGCGATGTAAGTCCCTTTCAGGCTCTTGCTACAGCGCTTGCATCAACTATAGGCACGGGCAATATTGTAGGTATGGGTACTGCAGTGTTTATTGGTGGTCCGGGTGCCGTACTTTGGTGCTGGCTTACAGGTTTTTTTGGTATTGCCACTAAGTATGCCGAATCCCTTATTGCTGTTAAATACCGTGTTAAAAATGAAGACGGACATATGCAGGGCGGTGCTATGTATGCCCTTGAGCGTGGTCTTAATATGAAGTGGTTAGGTGTTATATTTGCTGTGTTTGGTGTGCTTGCCTCCTTTGGCATTGGCTGCGGAACTCAGATTAATGCCATTGCAGAGGTACTGGAGGCAAATGTTAAATTTGTAGCAGTTCCA
>CABVEG010000140.1 GCA_902497185.1 uncultured Eubacteriales bacterium
AGAATTTTATTTTATGCTGCCCTTGTGGCATTGGTTCTTGTTTATGCCTTTTCCGCCTTCCTTTTAAGTACCAAGCTTGGCAAAATACTTATTGCAATAAGAGATGGCGAAAACAGAACATATTTTTCAGGCTATTGCGTAAGCAGCTTTAAAACCTTTATTTATGTGCTTTCAGCTCTTTTTGCCGCTATTGCAGGCGCTATATATGTAAACCTTAATAATTCCATTTCAACCTCTGAAATGACAATTGCATTTTCGGTATCAATGGTAATATGGGTTGCAGTTGGAGGCAGAGGCTCACTTATAGGTGCTGTTATAGGTGCAATACTTGTTTCAGGCTGTGAATTCAGCATTAGTTCAGCCTTTCCTGATGTATGGCAGTATATTATAGGCATATTCTTTACAGTAGTTATTCTCTTTTTCAGAAAGGGTATTGTAGGCTTTGTATCTGATTTATTTGAAAAGCTGACTGCAAAAAAAACAAAGGAAGGAAGTGCTGCAAATGTCTGATAGAACTATTATAAAACTTGATAAAATTTCCGTTTCCTTTGACGGCTTTAAGGCACTTACCGATGTAGATATTGACGTTAAGGAAAATACAATACATTTCTTTATAGGCCCTAACGGTGCAGGAAAGACTACACTTCTGGATATTATATGCGGCAAAACCAAGCCTACGGCAGGAAAGGTAATGTATTACCCCTCAGAGGGCAAAGGTATTCAGCTTACAGGTACAAAGGAATATAAAATTGTAGGTCTTGGCATAGGCAGAAAGTTTCAGGTGCCATCAGTATTTACAAATCTGACTGTTCAGGATAATATGGAGCTTTCGCTTAAAAATGGCAGAAGGGTTTTTGAATCAATTTTTGCTAAGGCAACAAATGAGGAGCTGGAAAGAATTGACGAAATTCTTGAAATGATTGATCTAAAGGATAAAAAAGATATTCTTGCAAAAAATCTTGCCCATGGACAAAAGCAGTGGCTTGAAATAGGTATGCTCCTTGTACAAAAGCCAAAGGTTATTATGCTTGATGAGCCTGTTGCAGGTATGGGCAAGCCTGAAACCTACAAAACAGGTGAAATTCTTAAAAAAATAAAAGAAAGCTGTACGGTTATAGTAGTTGAACACGATATGGAATTTGTAAAGATTTACTCAGACAGAGTTACGGTAATGCATGAAGGAAAGGTGCTTATGGAGGGGGATGTGGATTCCGTATTAAGTGATGAAACTGTGCAAAAGGTTTATCTTGGCAGAGGCGGTGAAAGAAATGCTGAAAATTAGCGGACTTGATGCTTATTATGGTGAAAGCAAAATTATAAATGATCTTACAATAAATGTGCCTAAGGGGAAAATTGTTGCCCTTATAGGAAGAAACGGCGTAGGTAAGTCTACTACACTTAAATCAATTATGGGTCTAACTAAGACTCCAAAAGGCTCTCTTAAGCTGGACGGTATGGAAATGATGAGGCTTAAACCTTATGAAAGAGCAAAGCTTGGCATAGGCTATGTGCCACAGGGCAGAGATATTTTCCCACAGATGACAGTTGAAGAAAATCTGAATCTGGGGCTTACAATTAAGGGTAAAAGGGCAAAGGTACCTGATAATGTTGTTTCTCTCTTCCCTGTAATATCTAAGTTCAGGCTTAGGAAGGGCGGTGATCTTTCAGGTGGTCAGCAGCAGCAGCTTGCCATTGCAAGAGCTCTTGCCTCCGAACCTAAGCTTCTTATACTTGATGAGCCTACAGAGGGTATTCAGCCTTCGGTTATTGAGGATATTGGCTATGCCATAAAAAAAATTAATGAATGGACAGGTATTTCCATTTTAATTGTTGAACAGTACCTTGACTTTGTACTTGATGTTGCTGATGAATTCTATCTTATGGATAAGGGTGAAATTGTTATGCAGGGTAAGACGGAAGGTGCTGATAAGGAAGAAATACAGTCTAAGATGAGTGTGTAAATTAATGGGCTGTTGTAAATTAGTGTAAAAAAGCTAATTTTTGACAGCCCCTTTTGCTATACTGATGTAATAATTCCGCAGGCTATTTTTTCTCCGCTGTTGCCGCTTGGCTGTGTTTTAAAATCGTCAGGCTGTGAATGTATAATTACGGTTTTACCGATTATTTCATTTATTGTAAATCTGTTTGTCAGCACGGACATATAGGCATGGCCTTTATTTCCAAAAAGAGGCGGAAGGTCCCCTGCGTGATAGGGATGCAGACAGTTTCCCGGATTGTAGTGTGTCATAGAGTCAGCAAAGGGGTCCTCCATATTACCTGTGCAGCTTTCCCCTGAATGTATATGAAAACCGAATATTCTGTTGCTGCATGGAACATCAGAGTAGGGCAGGTTAAATATTCGTGCCGTAACAATAACACCCTTTTCACATTCATAAAACTGTACGGTGCCGCTTATTTCAGGATATTTGCTGCTGCCCTTAATTTGCGCAACAGCCTTATTTTCACAAGTCATATAAAACTCCTTATTTAATACTACAGTAGTATATGAATAATTTTGGTATGTTGTTCCATAAAAATAAAATAGGTTGAAATAGTAATAGAAATCTGATATTATTGTTTTAAAGGATGTGTTTTTATGGTCAATTTTTTTAAAAATTTTTGTTATGACTATTTTGGTATTCCAAGGAATCAATCAGGTATAAGAACGGAATTTCTTGCAGGAGTTACAAATTATTTTACATTAATATATGCGGTTATGCTGGTGCCTGAAATTCTTATTGAGGCATTTCCAAATGCCGTAGCAAAAAACGGAGATATTATTAAGGATGCTTTTGTCTATGGCAATATTACAGCAGGTGAGATGCTTGTAACACTTACTGCAATAGCCTTTATTGCCGCAGGAGTGGCATCCGTATTTATGGGTTTTTTTGTAAATCTGCCTTTTATACAGGGACCCAGTATTGCAATAGGTACATTTGTTACATATACCATATGCCGTGGCTTTGGCTACAGCTATAATCAGGCATTGGCTTTGGTATTTATATCAGGTATACTGTTTTTTGTATTGGCTGTTACAGGTATGGAGGAACGTATACACAATGCCATACCAAATAATCTTAAATATGCAGTAAGTGCGGGAGTAGGCTTTTTCATTGCCTGTACGGGACTTGCAAAGGCTCATATTATAAATTTTGGCTCATCAGACAGCTTTGCAACCATATTTGGCACGGATTTCACCGATAAAAATAATGTAAGTGCAGTACTTGCCCTTGTTATGGTGGTTATAATTGTAATTATGCTTAAAAAGCATATACACGGTGCTATTTTTATAGGCAAGGTTCTTTGTATAATTGGGGCTGTGCCTTTGGGCTTAATTCATTTTTCTGATGCTTTGCAGCTTAATTTTGGCTTTAATATTACAAGTCTTGCCATGACTTTGGATTTTAACGGTCTTATGGATTTTACAAGCAAAAGTACAATATTTACAACGGCTATCCATATTCTTATTATTGTTTTTTCACTTTGTATAATGGATATTTTTGAAACAATGTCAATGTTTATTGCCATGGATAATTATGTGGATCTATCAAATAATACTAAAAACAAAAGTAAAACCATTCCAAGAATACTGGAAGTAGATGCAGTAACAACTGTTGCAGGTGCATTAATAGGCTCAACAAGTGTTTCTACCTATGTTGAATCTACTACAGGCGTTATTGAGGGAGGCAGAACAGGTTTTACGGCAGTGGTTACGGGTATACTGTTTATTGCAACCGTTCCCTTTACACCTCTTGTATCTCTTGTGCCGTCAGCGGCTACGGCAACAACGCTTATTGTGGCAGGGGTACTTATGATGGGTGTTTTAAAGTACATTGACTTTAAGGACATTACAGAGGCTGTGCCTGCATTTTTTACAATGATACTTATGCCTTTTACAAACAGTCTGTTAATAGGTGTAAGTATGGGTATTATAAGCTATGTTGTAATTCATATCTTTGTAAATCATGACAAAAAAATCAGTCCCCTTTTATATATATTAGGATTTTTTATGTTAGTATCCTTTGTGCTTCTTCCAAGATAAATACTGTAATAATTTTATTCGCCTTTTCATATAATTATGAAGAGGTGAATTTTTATGGATAAAAGATATTATTCTGCAAAGCACAAAAGAATAAAAAGCAATTATGCTAAAAGGCAGGAAAAAAGCAAGGGTGAAGGCTCTTCTTTTATATTAAGACTTAATATATGCTTAGGTCTTGCAATAGTGATAATAGGCGTTTGTCAGCTTAGGCAAAGCTTTGGTGAAAAATTGTCGGAATATCTTTCTGTTAATACATCAGTGGATACAATGAAAGAAACTGCATCGGGAATAAAGGCTTTTATTGTAGATGCAGGAAACAGCGGAGTTTTTGGAAATGAAGAATTTATACTTGATGAGGAAGCTGTAGAATACATTAATAATTGGGAGGAAAATTCCTATTATAACGTTCAGAAAAAACTTGAAACTCCTAATGAAATATGGAAAAAGCCTGTTGACGGCGGAGCTTTGACAGATGTGTTCGGCGAAAGAAACAATCCCGTAACAGGCAAAAGCGAAAATCATAAGGGTATAGATATAGGTGTACCTATGAATACGGAGGCAAAAGCTGTTAAAAGCGGTGTAGTTATAGACAAGGGCTATTCAAACAGCTATGGTAATTGGGTAAAATACAAAACTTATGACGGTTATGTTATAAGATATGCCCATTTAAGTTCCGTTGCAGTTGAAAAAAATCAGGAAATAAAGCAGGGGCAGGTTATTGCCTATACGGGAAGTACAGGCAATTCCACCGGTCCTCATCTTCATTATGAAATAATGGAGAATAATGAATATATAAATCCTTACAGCTATTATATGGAGGCAGAGGGTGAAAATAACAATAAATAATTTCAGTATTTATGTAAGGCTTTCCACTGTTTTAATATTTTTACTTATGATTGCTCTTGGTTATACAGAGCAATTTTTTGTTTTATATATATTTATGGTTGTTCATGAGCTTATTCATATTATAACAGCTTATTTTTTCGGATGTAAATGCAGGGGCATTATTTTGATGCCCATAGGACTTCAGGGAAAAATTGAGGGCATTGAAAATAAGCCTCTTTACAAAAGAAATATAATTATTGGAACTGCACCTATATTTAATATAATTACAGGCATTATTATAAGCCACGGTTATATAGGTATGGGAAATATTTTAATGGGTATTTTTAATCTGCTGCCTATATATCCTTTTGACGGTGAAATGCTTTTAAGAAATATTGCAGGCTATTTTTTAGGAACATTAAGGGCAGAAAGGCTTGTTGGAATATTAAGCAGTCTATTTATGGCAATACTGTTTTTAATTGGAATAATATGGCTTAAGAATATAAAAGCTCCTTTAATGTAGTATTTTC
>CABVEG010000141.1 GCA_902497185.1 uncultured Eubacteriales bacterium
CCTTTTGAGGTAAATACTTATATATTAAACAGTATACTTATTGAACTTCCAAATGACAGCTCTTTTCCTTCAGGTCATACTGCGGCAGCCTTTGCAGCGGCAACAGCAGTATTTTGCTGTAACAGAAAATATGGAGTTTGTTTACTTGTGCTGGCTTTTTTAATGGGATTAAGCAGACTTTATTTAGCTGTACATTTTCCAACAGATGTTATTGGAGGAGTTATAATAGGTACTGCTGTAGGTCTTATTAGCTATAAAATTTCTTCAAAAAATATAAAAAATAGTTGACAAAGTTGCTAAACTGTGGTAACATATTATTTGTTGATGACATTATACATAGCGGCTTGGTTAAGTGGTATAACGTTCGCCTCCAAAGCGAAAATTGAGAGTTCGATTCTTTCAGCCGCTGTATGCGCGAGTGGCTCAGTGGTAGAGCATCGCCTTGCCAAGGCGAGGGCCGCGGGTTCGAATCCCGTCTCGCGCTTTTAAGGACTTCGTTTGAAGTCCTTTTTTATTATATTATCAGGAGGTAATATTATGCAGTACACATATAAAAATCAGGGTGTATGTTCAAAGGAAACCGTTGTTGATATTGACGAAAATACTCATATAATAAATGATGTCAGAGTTGTAGGCGGCTGTGACGGAAATCTTCAGGGAGTAAGTGTGCTTTTAAAGGGTATGAAAGCTGAGGATGCAATTACAAGAATGTCAGGTATAAGGTGTGGCTTCAAACAGTCTTCCTGTCCTGACCAGATTTCAAAGGCTTTGAAGGCTGCTTTAAACGAGCTTGCTTAATATAAGTGCAATATATAAGTCTAAAAGTTCCTGCTTGTTCATATAATGCAATAAGTGTTGAATAAGGAGGGCTTTTTTAATGAGAGCCGATATAGCTGAAAGATGTGTGGAGATTGGTAAATATATATGCGATACCAAGAAGACAATAAGAGCTGTTGCAAAAGTGTGGGGAATATCAAAATCTACCTGTCATAAGGATTTAGTTGATAGACTGCCTGTGGTAGACAGCAGGCTTGCCGGTGAGGTAAAGAAAATACTTGCATATCATAAGGCGCAAAGACACATACTGGGAGGAAAAGCAACAGCTGAAAAATGGAAAAAAGTAAATGACAAAAAATAAAAGTAAAAACATTGTATATTTATTAACAAAGTATTGACAAAAGGCTCTAATAATAGTAGAATACTAATTAAATAATAATAGTTATTACAAATGAAAGGGAGAAACAAATAAATGTATTGTGTGAGAAAAGTTGTAGATGATATATTCTGGATTGGTGGCAGTGACAGAAGAATTAATTTGTTTGAAAACATTTTTCCTGTTCCAAGAGGTGTTTCTTATAATTCATATATTATTATGGATGAAAAGACTGTGCTTATGGATACTGTTGACCATGCAATAAGCAGAGAGTTTATTGAAAATCTTACCTATGTATTAGGGGGAAGAGCTCTTGATTATATTGTTGTCAATCATATGGAGCCTGACCATTGTTCTGTAATAGGAGATTTGATTTTAAGATACCCTGATGTTAAAATTATAGGCAATGCAAAGACCTTTCAAATGATTAATCAGTTCTTTGAGGGACTTAGTTTTGAATCAATTGTAGTCAAGGAAGGTGATACATTTAGCACAGGTAAACATAACCTTCATTTTGTAATGGCACCTATGGTGCATTGGCCTGAGGCTATGGTTACATTTGATGATGTAAGCGGTGTATTATTCTCTGCTGATGCATTTGGTACATTTGGTGCTCTTAATGGTACTATTTTTGCTGATGAGGTTAATTTTGACAGAGATTGGCTTGATGATGCCAGAAGATATTATGCTAACATTGTTGGTAAATATGGTGCACAGGTTCAGGCAGTACTTAAAAAGGCATCAACTCTTGATATAAAGGTTATATGTCCTCTTCATGGCCCTATTTGGAGAGAGAATTTAGACTATATTATTGATAAATATAATAAGTGGAGCAAATATGAACCTGAAGAAAAGGGTGTAATGATTGCCTATGCTTCAATGTATGGTAATACTGAAAATATGGCTAACGTACTTGCAAATACACTTGCTGAAAAGGGAGTAAAGAACATAAGAGTCTATGATGTTTCAAATACCCATATTTCACAGCTTATTTCAGAAAGCTTTAAATATAGCCATATAGTTCTTGCTTCACCAACATATAATGGTGCAGTATATCCTGTTATGGAAAGTTTCATTACCGATATGAAAGCCCTTAACCTTCAGAATAGAACTGTTGCTGTTATGGATAATGGTACATGGGCAGCAGTTGCAGGTAAGAAAATTGCTGAGGCTGTCAGCACAATGAAGAATATGACTGTTATTGAGAAGGTATTTTCAGTTAAGTCAGCAATAGCAAATGGTCAGATTGGTGAATTTGAGGAATTTGCGGATATGATAATTGAAACGCTTAAGTAAAGCATAAAATATAATAGCCCCAAGAGTGTATTAATAACTCTTGGGGTTTTGGTATGATTTTTATTATTTTACATATTTAATAAATCACTGTGACTTCCTGTTCGTGCCAGTAACAACTCATTGTCTTCTGTTTTATATATTAATAGCCAATCTGGTTGGATATGACACTCATTATATCCAATCCAATTGCCTGATAGTGTATGATTTTTATTTATACTTGGCAATTGTTCAGGAATTCTTAAGGTATTAATTACATCCTCTAATAATTTTAAATTATATCCTCTTTTAGAACAACGTTTATAATCTTTTTTGAATTTTGTTGAGTATCTGATATTTAACATTATTTTTCTAATTCCTTAAATAAATCGTTAGTACTGCCGGAAAAGCTAAAGCCTCCGCCGTTTTCAAGTTCATCAATAGCTTCAATAGTTTCTAAGTTAGGCATATACATATCTGATGATATAGTACTTTTTAAATAAGATATAATTTCAAGTAATTTATTTTCAGGAACTTCATTAATTAAATTAATTGCAATTTCTCTATTTGACATATTCATCACCTCAATGTTATTATATTACATCTATTGGCTAATATCAAGTTATTTCTCATTACTGCGCTGCTCTTTAAGGAGCTTTTTTATTTCGCCAATAATAATATCTTGGTTATCTTCGTTAAGGTTATGAAAAACGTTTAAAACTTTTTTATCAATAGAGTTATCGGGAAATTCTGGGTTTTCATTAAGAACATCACAAATTGAAACTGATAAAAAATCTGACAGGGCGTAAAGTTTATTAATTGATGGGGAACTTTGTTTCCACCTGCGTATTGTTCCATTTCCAAATCCAAGTGACTTTTCTACTTTGCTACATGAATAGCCTTTCTTTTCTATTAATTTTATAATGTAGTCTACATCAAACACCTAAATCACCTCAAAAGAATAAAATAGAAAATTTGAGAATTAAGTGTTGACAATTCTCAAATATGAGAGTATAATAATGTTAAAATAAAATATGATGACAATAATTAAAATTGCCCAAATTATAATTAAATTATTTTTAATTATAACATATTATTGTAAACTTTAAAAGCAAAATTTGAAGGGAGAAATTAATTTGCATAATAAAAATATATTAAGTACAATTTACTATTATATGCAAGGTGACGGTCATATACCTATGATAGAGGGAATGCTTGAAAATGAAAGAAAATTATACAACATTATAGAAAATTTATATGATAACAGACGAATATCAGAAGATGAATATAATGAAATAAATGAGCAGATAAATAAAACTCTTCAAATTTTTGAAATAAACGGACTAATGAGCGGCATCAATTTAATTATTAAATTCAGAGATATTTTAAAAGAACAAGGGCTGTGATTTTTTTGTGCAAAATGACGAAAAATGTTTTTTGTGTAAAAAAACACTGGAATATTTATACAAATATATAGTATAATAAAATGATTATAAATTTGTAATTTGCACAAATAAAACAGAAGTAAATACAGTTAGCTTATGCAAACTGCTTTTGCTTTGATTTAACGGGAGGAATAAAGAATGAACGAAAATTTTGACTTCACCCTTGTTGATAATGTGCTTGATGCTCATGAATGTAAGCAAAGCTCTATTATAGCTATATTGCAGGATGTTCAGGAACATTATCATTATTTGCCAAGAGAAGTTTTCCCTTACATAGCTGATAAGCTTGATACAAGTGTGGCTACAATTTACAGTGTAGCTACATTTTATGAAAATTTTTCTCTTGAACCAAAGGGTAAATACATTATAAAGGTATGTGACGGTACTGCCTGTCATGTTAGAAAGGGTGTTCCTGTTCTCGAAAGATTAAGAGCGGAACTTGGACTTTCTGAGAGTAAGGTCACTACTGATGACCTTATGTTTACGGTTGAAACCGTAAGCTGTCTTGGTGCCTGTGGTCTTGCACCTGCTATGACTGTCAATGACAAGGTTATGCCTGCAATGACTCCTGATAAGGCAAGTGCAGTTATCAGAGAAATAAAGGAGGCTGAAAAGAATGCTGAGTAACAGACAGGATTTAATAGAATTAAGAGAAGCATATTCTGCATCAATTAAGCTTCAGACAAGAAAGATACTTGTATGTGCAGGTACAGGCTGTGTAGCAGGAGGTTCTCTGGATATTCATGATGAGCTTATAAGGCTTATTGAGGAAAAGGGGATTAAATGTTCTGTTGAGCTTGAAAAAGACCCACATAATGAAACTATAGGCGTTAAAAAAAGCGGCTGTCACGGCTTTTGTGAAATGGGACCTTTGGTAAGAATTGAGCCTGAGGGTATTTTGTATACAAAGGTTAAAATTTCAGACTGTGAGGATATTGTAAATCAAACTATAGTTGAAGGCAAGGTTGTAGACAGACTTGTATATAAGGTAGAGGGTAAGCCATACATAAGACAGGAGGATATTCCTTTCTATGCAAAGCAGCACAGAGTTGTACTTGAGCACTGTGGTCATATTGATGCAACTTCAATACTTGAATATATTGCCATAGGCGGTTATGAGGCCTTTGAAAAGGCTTTGTTTGAAATGGAGCCTGTTGATATTGTAAATGAGGTTGAGGAATCTGCACTTCGTGGAAGAGGAGGCGGCGGTTTCCCTACAGGCAGAAAATGGCGTCAGGTTTTAAATCAGAAAGAGCCTGTTCATTATGTTGTCTGTAACGGTGACGAGGGCGACCCGGGTGCCTTTATGGACAGAAGTATTATGGAGGGCGATCCTCACAGAATGCTTGAAGGTATGATGATTGCAGGTATTGCAACAGGCTCTCACGAGGGTTACATATATGTTAGAGCTGAGTACCCTATGGCTGTATCAAGACTTGAAAATGCCATTAAGCAGGCAAGAGAAATAGGTCTTTTAGGAAAAAATATATTAAACAGCGGTTTCGACTTTGATTTTCATA